>JBFWWA010000505.1:0-4174 GCA_050246455.1 Planctomycetaceae bacterium | reverse complement strand
GCCATGGCAACGTGCGAACCACCGGGGTGGAAGCTCGCCATACCGCGGCCGCGCTCGTTGGTGCACATCGGGCAGAGACCGCCGTCGCCGACACCGAGGGTGCCGCCTTCGTAGTCCGAGCCGTTGAACCAGGTGTCGCCGCCGAAGAGCGGTTCGCCCCAGCTACCGCCGCCGACTGCTGCCTGCGTCGCCACAGCGACAGCAGCGTCCGGCCAGCGAGCCACGTGAGCGGTGTTCGCCGGGTTCACGCGGATACCGAGACGCCAGACGTGCATACGGGCCGGCTGCTCGGCGAGGAGAATCGTCTGCTGCGTACCATCGATGATGTCGCCGATGCGGGCCTTCTGATCGTTCTCTTCCAGGGCTTCGAACGGAGGCTCTACCGCCACAATCCAGGAACCCATACCGCCGGATCGGTCGCCGCTGGCGGAAGGATCACCGTTGGAGTAGGCGTAGTTCGAGAAGTCGCCACGGACGCCGGCGATCGGGCTGTAGTCGCCGTTGGCACCCTGCCAGGTCATCGCTGCAGGCGGAATGCCGGCTGCGAAGGCGTTCGGGGGAATCGTTCCGGTCTTGATGACCAGATCTTCGTACGGGGTGGCCTTCGACGGACAGGTCTGCACATTCAGAATCTGCGAGAAGTGCGTCTGGTTCGTCGTGCCGGCCGGGTTCGGCGGGACTTCGACAGTACTGTCAAACCCGTTGTTGAAGTTGATGCTGTTGAACAGAGTTCCCTGCTCGGCGAACGGGAGCACCTGCGTCATCCAGCTGTGGCCGTTGAAGATTGAGCCGGTCGTCGCGCGGATGGCGAGCCAGCAGTTCATCGGAAACGTGTTGAACGTTTCGTGGTAGTTGTGCAGGGCCAGGGCCAGCTGCTTGAGGTTGTTCTTGCACTGCGAGCGGCGGGCCGCTTCACGTGCCTGCTGCACGGCCGGCAGCAAGAGTGCGATCAACACTGCGATGATCGCCATGACAACCAGCAACTCAATCAGCGTGAAGCCACGATGGCGACGCACTTTGGGTTGACTCTCGCGCATCATTCATTCTCCTTGCGACAAAAGACAATCAAGATAGAGCGGGAAAGTTCGACGGAGAACTCCGTGCGAACGACCCTGCCAGCGTTATGCCGCGGCATGTCAGGCACTCGCGCTCAATGCCTGGGCCCTATCCAATGCCGGAAAAACGACGGAAAGGTCTTCTCAGAAAAACACGATCACTACTCAGTGATATTACTGAGATGAAGACCAAGGGTAAACACTGACAAATCAATGAATGCGCACTTTTTTATGCAAGCTGAAGAAGGTTTCAGCTTTGTTTTCACGGTGCAATTTGAAAGTCGCGAAGTGCGACGCGCGGCTGTCGGAATTGCGATGCAAAATATTCGCGCTTCACAACCGACTCCTGTTTCACCCGCGAGCGGACGGTGAGACGTGCGACTCGACATCGCCATCACGCGCGCGAAAGGAGGGACCGCGCGGAGGAGACTCCGCAGCGTGTGGCGAGTGTCCCAACGTCGAGACGAGCAGGTCCCGGATTCGTCGTGGCGAATCGCGCGCGGAATGTCTGCGAGAGCTTCGTGGTCGTCCTGCACTTTTGCGGGATCGAGGCGTCGCGCGACGGCCGAATGAATCCGCCGCGCGCCGGAGGTTTCGCGCGGGCGGACTCAGTCCGCGGGGGTGTCGCATCGTGCAGACGTGTTGACTGATTTTCCTAAGCCACCTAGACTTACGATGAATCTCCGGCCCCGCGCGTTGGGGTTTGAAGCCACCATCAAACCGGCGCAGCTTTTTCGTTCCGGCACTGATTGAGATTTCGCCGGAATTGGCCAATGCCTCCTCCTGATTGAGGTCCGCTGATGCCCGAGGGAATCACGGCTGCCGAAATTCAAGAGGGGCGGCATGTCCGCAGGGCGTCGCCTCTGGCCGTCGTGCCGAGCTGGCTCATTTCGCTCTGCCTGCACGCATCGCTTCTCTATTTTTTTGCCACGCATCTTCCCGCAAGCTGGGGCCCGGGATCGATCAACGGGGAGCCCTCCGGCGAATTCCGCGAGGTGGGAATCTATGTGAAAGGTGAGGGGGAAGACGGGGGAGCGGCGGGTGTGCCCGATGGCGCACCAATCGAGCAGGACAATCCCGCAGTCAGCGAACAATCGCCGGACGGGCCGAAGCCGACGGACAGCAATCCGCTCGACCTGCCGCGCGCGAGCGATTCACTCGTGTCGGATCGTCCCCCCGTCGCCCTGGCGAATCCTCGCGAGAACAACCCCGCTCTGGGACCGGGCGTCGGGCCAACCGATGCAACGCCTTCCGCGGTGCGCGATGCCATTGCGAATCAGCGCAGGCTCGGTGCGGCCGGCGGCGGGACCGGTGTGGGCAGCGGATCAGGAACGGGCAAGGGGGGGGGAGGTGGAACCGGCAACGGCTCAGGGACCGCACCGTTTTTCGGAATCGGCGATCGGGGAGCGCGCTTCGTCTACGTCATCGACTGTTCCGGCAGCATGGCGCACAAGAGTGCGATCCGGGTCGCGAAAGACGAACTGATGTCGAGCCTGGAATCGCTTGAACGGACGCAGCAGTTTCAGATCATCTTCTACGATACCGAGCCGCACCCGATGCTCCTCAAGGGAGAAACCGGAAAGGACCTGTACTGGGCGACGACGGTGAATCGTAACGCCGCCCGCAGATTCATCGCCGACATGAAGCCGCTTCAGGGGACGGACCACATGCCGGCGCTCCGGCTCGCGCTCCGATTAAAGCCCGAAGTCATCTTCTTTCTGACCGATGCCGATCTGCCGAAACTGAGCGCAGCCGACTTCAGCGAGATTCAACGGCTGAATCAAGGGGGCACGCGCATTCACTGCATCCGGTTCGGCCAGGGGGCTGACCTCGAGCCGACGAATTTCATGAGGCAACTCGCCGCGCAGAACGGCGGCCGGTATCGCTATCGCGACGTGACATCGTTTCAGTAATCGTCCGCCGAGCCGGTTCGAATTCCTGCCGGGAACTTTGATGACGTTCCGCAACTTCTCGAAAACACCGCAACGCGTTATCCCGATCGGCCTGGCGATCATTGCGCTGTTGCTCCCGGCGGCCGCCGCGCCCCCACCTTCCGCGACCGACACGGTGACGTTACAGCGCGAAGGGAGCGTTGGAAGAATCACGCTGCGCGGCACTGTTCGCGACTTCACCGGGCGCTCGCTGGAGTTTCTTCCCGGCGCCGGCGGCGGAATGCAGAGTTTTCCAGCGGCGGAAGTCGTGGAGGTCGACACTCCCCGGATCGATTCGCATCGACGCGGAATTCAGGCGTTGAGCGCCGGGCAGATGGACGAGGCGACGACCGCATTCGATCAGGCCCTCAAAGAGGAACAGCGTCAGTGGGTCCGCCGCGACATCCTCGCGTTGTCGGTCCGGTGCGCTCTTGCGCGCGGCGATTCCGCTTCGGCGGGCACAAGGTTTCTGGCCCTTCTGCAGAGCGATCCCGAGACCCGGCAGTTCGAACTCATCCCGCTCACCTGGACCGCGGCGCCGGCGGAAGGGGAACTCGTCACACAGGGGCGCGTCTGGTTGTCGCACAGTCTGGAAGCTGCCAGACTCCTCGGGGCGAGCGCGCTCCTCGGGAACCCGCAGCACGGAGCTGAGGCCGAGAAAGAGCTGAATCAGCTCGCGACGAGTGCGGACGTGCGAATCAAGTATCTTGCCCGGGCGCAGCAGTGGCGGCGCAGCCTGCGGGTGCCGAATCTGCCGGGCGAGGAGATCGAGCGATGGCAGGCGCGCATCGACGAAATGCCGGAACGACTGCGCGGCGGGCCGATCTTCCTCGTCGGGCATGCGTTTCTTGCTCGCGGCGAAAAGCATCGAGCGGCCGCGGCGTTCCTGTGGCTGCCGATGGTCTACGATCTCGATGCGAGCCTGGCGGCGGAAGCCTGCATCGAGGCGGCCGGCGCGCTCTCCGATATTGGACAGAAAAACGAAGCCGCGATGTTGTATCGTGAGGCTGCCGACCGCTTTCCCGGCACGAAGGCTGCCGAACAGGCTGCGGAACGATTTCAGCAGATGCGGCAGTCAAAACAGAATCCGCAGGAAGCACCTCTCAACGACGCGTCATCGCCTCGATGATCGCGACGGGAACCGGAATGTCATCGAATCGATTACGCAACTTCGCTCCGTGGCTGGTA
>JBFWWA010000504.1:0-4186 GCA_050246455.1 Planctomycetaceae bacterium | reverse complement strand
CTCCGCCCTGTTTCGCATTCGGAGCGTCGGAGAAACTCTCGGCAACCGCGGCAAAAGGCTCGTTCGCACGAAGCTTGTTGACTGCTTGTTCAAGACGGGCGAGGGCCTTTTCGCGCCCTCCGTGCTTCTCGAACATGACCGTCAGATACCGCCAGTGAATTCGCGTCGGGTAATCGAATTCCTCGGGATGGGATTCGTAGTACGCGAGCAGTTCAGGCCGTCCCAGCGAAAGCTTCGGTTCCACTTTCCCTTCGCGATACGCTGCAGCCATCGCCTGCACCGCGAAACCGTTCTTCAAGCGGGCGAGCGACGTATCCTGCTGTTTCTGCAGTTCGAGGTCGACTTCATGCTCGGTGTTGACCTTGAACTGCTTCTTGAGGCCGTTGACATGATCGTCGTACATGGCGTTGATCGCTTGATCGAGCCGTTCGAGCTGTTCTTTCTCGAGCGTCGAACGAAGCCGTTCCGCGAGGAGTTTTCGCAGAATGTGGCTTTTCAACTGGCTTTGAATGAGGCCCAGACGAGCCTCTTCGAATTTTTCCGGAGGCAATTGCTGCCGTGCCTTGCGAAGATCCGCACCAAACGGTTCGAGGACTTCCGAGGCAAAGATGGGGGAACCGTTCACAGTCGCAACGACCTGAGTTCCCGCCAGTTCGCTCGTGCTGGCAAGCTTGTCGCGCGTCGTGTCGAAATCGACCATGCGCACGCGGCCGTCGGTATCACTTTTCCCCGGGAAATTCTTTGCGAATCGGCTCTCCTGCGGAGGATCCGCCATACCGACGCGCGGGGGTGGTGGCCCGAAGACGGGGTTGTCCACCTTGGATGTGCCAAGGATGTCGCAACCGGTCAGCGACAGCACGCTCAATAGTATTAGACACGCACGGGGCATCGCGAAGATCCCGGGAAATGACGCACTGAGATGTCGCAATGGGAGAGAAAAGGGGGCGGAGTATACGCCTCGCCTCACGAAAGCTGCAACACCGATTTGAGCTCGGCGACCAGCTCATCTCCCTCGCGAACCCCGTCCGAGAGCAACCAGTACGCATTTTGCGTGTCCACAATGCGAAAACGGCTGCCGCGAAGCTTCCCCAGCTCGTTTATCCGCCGCATGTTCCGATATTTCAGCACCGCGAATTTTTCTTCGAGGTGAATATCATGAATCTGCCATTCCCGCGCCAGCAGCTGAAGTTCCTTGAGCGCCAGCATCCGCTCCGCCTCGATCGGCACCGGCCCGAACCGGTCGCGCAGCTCCCCGCGCACCTGTTCCAGCTCCTGGAACGTCGCAATCGCGGAAAACCTCCGGTACATCTCGATTTTCTGCCGCCCCGACGGAACGTACGAGTTCGCAAGATACGCCGAGACCGGCAAATCGACCGCCACGTGCGGATGCTCGCGCAACGGCTCTTTCTTCAAAGTGCGCACCGCGTTTTCAAGCAGCTGGCAGTACAGTTCGTACCCGACCGACGAGATGTGACCGCTCTGTTCCGTACCGAGAATATTCCCCGCGCCGCGGATTTCGAGGTCGCGCATCGCAATCTTGAACCCGGCGCCGAGCTCGCTGAATTCTTCAATCGCTTTCAGCCTCCGCGCAGAGACCGGCGAGAGCGTTTTCCCCTCTTCCAGAAGCAAGCAGCAATACGCGCGATGTTTGTAGCGTCCCACGCGCCCGCGCAGCTGATGCATTTCCGCGAGGCCGTAGCGGTCGGCCTGGTGAATGAAAATCGTGTTCGCGTTCGGAATGTCGAGCCCGCTTTCGATGATTGTCGTCGCGACCAGAATATCGAGCCGCCCCTGCACGAAGTTGATCATCGCATCTTCAAGTTCATGCTCCGACATCTGCCCATGGGCAATTCCGATCGTTGCTTCGGGAACGATTCGCTGCAGCCTTTCGGCAATCATCTTGATGTTGTGCACGCGGTTGTGAACGAAATAAACCTGCCCACCGCGGTTGAGCTCGCGCACGATCGCGCTCCGGATGAGCTCCGGATCGAAACGGCTGATTCGTGTTTCGATCGCCTGGCGATCCTGCGGTGCAGTCAGCAGGTTTGAAATGTCGCGGATGCCGAGAATCGACATATGCAGCGTCCGCGGAATTGGAGTGGCGCTCATCGTGAGCACGTCAACTTCAAGCCGCAGCTGCTTGAGCTGTTCCTTCGCCTCGACGCCGAAGCGCTGCTCTTCATCGATCACGAGCAAGCCGAGGTCCTTGAACTTGATGTCCTTCTGCACAAGCCGATGCGTGCCGATGACGATATCGACCGCGCCGCTCTCGAGCCCCGCCAGGATCCGCTTCTGTTCTCCTTTTGTGCGAAAGCGCGACAGCACTTCGATATTGACCGGGTACTCCGCCATCCGTTCGCGGAACGTCCGGTAATGCTGCTCCGCGAGCACGGTTGTCGGTACGAGGACCGCCGCCTGCTTGCCGGCGTCGACTGCCTTGAACGCGCCGCGCATCGCCACTTCGGTCTTGCCGTAGCCGACGTCGCCGCAAATCAGCCGGTCCATCGGGCGCGACTTCTGCATGTCGTCCTTCACATCCGCAATGGCGTCGAGCTGGTCCTTCGTTTCGGTATAGGGAAACGACGCCTCGAACTCCTGCTGCAGATGACTGTCGGGAGGATGCGCGATGCCGGGTCGCAGTTCGCGCTGCGCCTGCAGCTGGATCATGTCGCTCGCGAGATCCATGACCGCTTCCGCAACCCGCTGCTTCTTTTTGGACCATGCCGTCCCGCCGACGACCGAAAGCGTCGGCGCCGCCTTCGAAGCGCCGACGTATTTCTGCACGAGATGAATGAGAGACACCGGCACGTAAAGCCGGACCTTGTCGCGGAATTCGAGCGTGAGATGCTCTTCGACCTGCCCCTCTTTCCTGAGCAGTTCCATCCCCAGAAACCGGCCGATCCCGTGCACCAGATGCACGATCAGGTCGCGCTCGCGCAGCTCGAGAAAGCTGTCGATCGCCCGCGATTCCGGCCGCTTGCGCCGACCAGTGTCGCGCCTCACATCGACGCGGCCGAAGATCTCGTGATCGCTGAGAACAACCAGCCCCTCGCGCACGAAGCGGAAGCCGCGCGCGACCGAACCGATGCACAACTCGACCTTCCGCGCGAGCGACTCCCCCTGCTCCGTCAGAAGTTCCGCAAGCCTCTGCCGCTCTCCGTCGTTATGACAGGCAATCAGAATCTGCTCGTCCCGTTCGACGACCGTCGCCAGCTCCGCAATCGCTTCCGCTCTCGGCCGCGCGAACCGCTCAATCGATTCAATCCGCAAATGGCACGATGTCTCCATGCTGTCCGCCGACAACGCGGAAAGAGTGACTGTCGGAAACGTCGTGGCATGTGCGAGCACCGCTTCCACCGAGAAGAGTCCGGTCGTGTCGTCGAGCCGGCCAAGATACTGCCGTCCCCCTTCGACGATCTCCGGCATCTCGACCAGCGCAATCCAGCTTTCGGCGGGAAGCGAATCGAGCAGGCTCTCACTCGCCGACATTTCCGGCGGTCGCCGCGTCCGCTCCGCCTTATCGATCTCCTCGTCGCCGACTTCGGGATTCATCGGCACCGCAACCAGCGTCAGCGAGATTTCGCGCAAGTCTTCCAGCTTGCGCTGCGTCGAGGCATCGAACCTGCGAATCGATTCGATCTCGTCGCCGAACAACTCGAAGCGAACCGGATCTTCCGCATCGGGTGCGAAGACGTCGACGATCCCCCCATGCATGCTGAACTCGCCCGGGACCTCGACCGCCGGGACACGCTCGAAACCCCGATCGACCAGCCAGCGAAGCAGTTCCTGTGAATCGATCTCGTCTCCGATCTTGAGCGTGCGGGTCGACCCCGCGCGCTCCGCCCGGCTCGGCACCGTCTGCAGGAGCGCCTCAATGCTCGTGACAATCACCGTTCCCGGCGCCGGCGACTGCAATGCACCGAGCACGCGCAGACGCGCGCCGAAAACAACGTCGGATGCAACATGCTCTTTCGGGAGAGATTCCCACGCCGGAAAAATCAGCGGGATGGAATCGAGAAAGCCCGCCATGTCGGCGGCAAACTCGTCGACGTCACTGATCTGCGGCAGAATCACGACAAAGGGACGTGGCGAACTTTTCGCGAGCGCCGCACCCACCAGCGCGCACGATGACCCCCAGGCTCCGTCGATGGAGCCGCTCTCGCCTCGCTGGAGAGCAGCCTTCACT
>JBFWWA010000503.1:0-4190 GCA_050246455.1 Planctomycetaceae bacterium | reverse complement strand
CTGCGAAGCAACCGACCGCGCGTCCGCCGCGCTCGTGCGCGATCTCAAGCAGCGTGGCCTGCTCGACGAAACCCTCGTCATCTGGGGGGGAGAGTTCGGTCGCACGCCGATGGTCGAGAACAACCCCACGCTCGGCCGCAGCCTCGGCCGGGATCACCATCCTCAGGCCTTCACCATCTGGATGGCCGGCGGTGGTGTGAAACCCGGCATGACCCTTGGAGCCAGCGACGAGCTCGGCTTCCACGTCGTCGAAGACCCGGTCCACGTGCACGACCTGCAGGCGACGATCCTGCATCTGCTCGGCTTCGATCACGAACGCCTCACATACCGGCACGCCGGACGGGATTTCCGTCTGACCGATGTGCACGGTCATGTCGTCGAGAAGATTCTTGCATGAAATGCGGACCGTTTCGCATCACCTGAATCAAATGCGTCTCCGCTCATTCCAGATCGTTTCGCGCGCCGCCGCGATCTGGTAGAATCAGTTCGACATCGGTCGCCCGGCGGGCATTGACGGCCCGCTTCCCATCACGCGCCGATGACGACAGGATCTCGCGGACAATCCGCAACGGAGAAGGATGACCATGAGCGAAGTGGCCGCACAACCCTTCGTGCATCTGCACTGCCACACCCACTACAGCCTCCTCGATGGAGCCACGCGCATTCCCGACCTGGTCAAGAAGACCAAGGAAGCGGGAATGAACTCCATCGCCATCACCGATCACGGCAACCTGTACGGCGCGCTCGAGTTCTACACCGCCTGCCGGACGCACGGCGTTAACCCGATCATCGGCTATGAAGCGTACATCGCCCCGCGCAGCCGTCGCGATCGCAACGCCACCCGGATGAAGGAAGCGAGCTTCCACCTCACGCTGCTCGCCATGAACCGCAAAGGGTTCGAGAACCTCGTCTCGATGGCCTCGACCGCGTACCTCGAAGGCTTCTACTACAAGCCGCGCATCGACAAGGAACTCCTCGAAGCGCACAGCGAAGGGTTGATCTGCCTTTCCGGCTGCGCAGCGGGGGAACTGTCGCAGTTGATTCTCGCCGGAAACATGGAGGAGGCGGAGAAGCTCGCCGCCTGGTACCACAACGTCTTCGGCGACCGCTTCTACCTCGAAATTCAGAACGCCGGCCTCGAAATTCAGAAGCTCTGCGCGGATGGAACCATCGACCTCGCGAAGAAGATGGGAATTCCGCTCGTTGCAACCAACGACGCCCACTATCTCAATCGCGAAGATGCTGACGCGCACGACGTTCTCTTGTGCGTGAACACGCACACCGTCCGCAGCGACGAAAAGCGGATGAAGATGACCGGGGACGAGTTCTTCGTCCGCACCCCGGCGGAAATGTACGCCGCGTTTCCGGACTTTCCCGATGCCGTCGCGCGGACGCAGGAGCTGGCGAACCGGGTCGATATTCAGCTCGACCTTTCGGTCCGCCATTTCCCCGTCTTCACCTCGCCCGATAATAAATCCGACTCGCAGTATCTGCGCGAGCTCTGCCTCGAAGCACTCCCGGTCCGCTACGGCGACGAGCTGACCCAGGCCCACCGCGACCGGCTCGATTTCGAGCTCAATGTCATCGAGAAGATGGGGTTCTCCAGCTACTTCCTCATCGTCTGGGACTTCGTCCGCTTCGCGGAGGAAAACGGAATTCCCTGCCAGGCGCGCGGCTCCGCCTGCGGCGCGATCGTGGCGTATCTGCTCAAGCTGAGCAACGTCTGCCCGCTGAAGTACGACCTCCTCTTCGAAAGATTCCTCGACCCCAGCCGGACCGAACCACCCGATATCGATATCGACTTCTGCCGCGACCGCAGGCAGCTCGTCATTGACTACACGAAGGAAAAATACGGCGAAGCGAACGTCGCCCAGATCGGCACGTTCGGCACGTTAAAAGCGAAGGCGGCCATCCGCGACGTCAGCCGCGCGCTCTCCGTCCCCCTTCCGCGCGTCGACGAAATCTGCCGGATGGTTCCCGATACGCTCAACATCAAGCTCAAGGAGGCGCTCAAGGAAAGCGCAGAGCTCAAGGAAGCGTACGAAGGCGATCAGCAGATTCGCGAAATGCTGGACGTCGCGATGCGGCTCGAAGGGCTCGCGCGCAGCGCTGGAACGCACGCGGCCGGCGTCGTCGTCGCCGACAAGCCCCTCTCGCTTTACATCCCGCTGCAGACGATCACCGGCAAGGAAGACGTCATCACCCAGTGGGACGGCCCGACTGTCGAGCAGGCCGGCCTGCTCAAGATGGACTTCCTCGGCCTCCGCAACCTGACAATCCTCGACAAGGCGCTCATCAACGTCGAGAAGTACCGCGGCATCAAGATCGACCCGAACAAGATTCCGCTCGACGACATCGAGACCTACAAGCTGCTGCAGCGCGGGGAGACCAAAGGGGTCTTCCAGCTTGAAAGCGGCGGCATGCGCGACCTGCTCACCAAGATGAAGCCCGACTGCTTCAACGACATCATCGCGACGTCGGCGCTCTATCGACCCGGCCCGCTCGAAGGGGGCATGGTCATGACCTACGTGAACGTGAAGCACGGCATCGAGCCCGTGCCGAAGGTTCACCCCATCGTCGACGAAGTCCTGGCCGAGACCTACGGAGTCATGGTCTACCAGGAACAGGTCATGCGGATCCTGAACCGCGTCGGCGGCATCGAGCTCTCGAGCGCGTACAAATGTATCAAGGCAATCAGCAAGAAGAAGGAAAAAATCATCGCCGGGTTCCGCGAAGAGTACATCGCGGGATCGCGCAGGAACGGGCTCGACGAACAGGTCGCCGTCGAGCTCTTCGGCCTGATCGAGAAGTTCGCGGGTTACGGCTTCAACAAGTCGCACTCGACGGCCTACGGCGCCGTCGCCTACCAGACGGCCTACCTGAAAGCCCATTATCCGGAAGAGTTCATGGCGGCGCTCCTTTCCTGTGGAATGGAAAGCAGCGATCGCATCTCCGAGCATGTCGACGACAGCCGTCGCATGAAAATCGAGGTGCTCCCGCCGAACATTAATCAGTCGGACGTCGAGTTCACGGTCATCGACAAGAAGCTCACGTTCGGCATGGGGGCCATCAAGGGGCTCGGCGAAGCGGCCGTCAAGGGAATCGTCGAAGAACGGACGGCGAACGGTCCTTTCACCAGCATCTTCGACCTCGCGGAGCGGGTCGATCCGAAGTTTCTCACCAAGGGGAACCTGGAACTGCTCGTGAAGGCCGGCGCGCTCGACGTCTTCGGTCCGAACCGCGCGCAGCACATGGCGGTCGTCGAACGCGCCGTGCAATCGGCCGCGGCGATGCATCGCGATAAGGCGCGCGGGCAGAAGAATCTCTTCGGGGAAGAAAGCGCAACGCCCGACGCCGCGCCGGTCAGTCTCTCACTTCCCGAAGCCCCCGATTGGACGCACGCGCAGAAACTCGCCGCCGAGAAGGAAGTCTTCGGATTCTATCTGACTTCGCATCCGCTCACGGAGAATGCGAAGGAGATTACCCGGCACGCGACGCACACCGTCAAGGAATTCGACGACCTCGACGAAAAAACGGAAATCATGATCGGCGGGATGATTGCCGCCATCAAGAAATCGTCGACCAAGAAGCCGAGCCGGAACGGACATTCGAAGTATGCGAACTTCGATTTCGAAACTCCGCTCGGCACGGTCCGCTGCACCATCTGGCCGGAGGACTTCGCAAAGTTCGGCCAGCATGTCGTGGCGGAAGGGGTCTGCTACCTTCGCGGACGGATCGAGCGGCGCGGCCGCGAACCGAACTTCGTCGTCAACAAGATCTATACAATCGACGACGCTGATCGGGAATTCACGTCGCAAGTGGCGGTAAAGTTCCAGCGCGGTCTTCACACCGAGCAGGATATGACGCGCGTCCGGGACGTCCTGCGCCGCTACCCCGGCGCGACGGAAGTGATTCTCGTCATCGACTCGACCGACGCGGCCAACGAATCGCAACGAGTCCGCTACGTCCTGACGACTCCGACCTCGATGAATGTCTGCTGCAGCGTCAACCTGCGATCGGAACTGGAAGCGATTCTCGGCGAGGAGCACGTCCGCTACCACGCGCCATCACGATCAAGAAGCGCAAGCTCCGCGAACGGATCCCGTCAGGTCCCGGTTTCCGTCTGAGCGCCGGCAGCAGCTGCAAAGCCAACCGCCGCAAAATCATCTGGAGCACAGACATTCCTGTCT
>JBFWWA010000502.1:0-4194 GCA_050246455.1 Planctomycetaceae bacterium | reverse complement strand
TGTTGAGCACCGGCTCGTCCTGCACGTTCTTCCAGACTTTGAGATCGGTCGACGTCGCGAGCCAGATGCCGAGGTCGTTCTTCTCGTAGAACAGGTACCACGTTCCGTTCTCGAACCATGCAGCGGGAGTGCCGTACGGTGCTGCAACGACGCTGCCGTCCGTCTTGTGAATCTCGAGCGGGCCGACGCGCGTCCACTGCAGTTTGTTTTTCGATGTGAGAAGATGCGCCTGGTCGCCGACTCCCTCCGCGAACATGTAATACGTGCCGTCGTGCTTCACGATCATCATGTCCTCAACCCAGTGATCCTTGTAGATCGGGTTCTCGGGGTGGGTCGTCCAGCGGATGCCGTCGGCTGACTTCGCATAGCCGAGCATCTTCTGTCCGGCGCGCGTCCCGTCGTAACCGGTGTACCAGAGATGCCAGCCGTCATCCTCTTTGAGAATCCAGCCCCGTTCGCGGATCTTCACATCCCAGTGGCCTGCTCCCTCCGCTTTGAAAACGGGATTCTCGTGCGCGGGTGCGAACTCGACGAGTTCTTTCGGAAAAAAATCATCGGCGGCACACAGAGTCGACGCGAAGCAGAGCAGTAAACCGCAGGCTATGAGTGCCAGCCGACCTCGATACGGTTGAAGTTCTGTGAAGTAGCGCCTGGTTGTCACTGGAGTCATCGGTGGTCGTTCCAATGGTTGAGCATCGACTGAAGTACGGAGTAACGCCTCAAGGAATGGTAACGGATCGCAGGAAGAAAGTTGTAGATAACGGACCGGTTCTCTCCCGGAGCTCAATCGCGCTTCGGCGTTCGCTTTGCCGGGTCCTGCCGATAGAACGCCTTGAGGACGTCGTACAGTTCGGGATGTTCGACCTGCAGGTCGCGCGGCTCTTCGAAAAAGCTTTCGGTTGCAACGGCAAAGAATTCCGCTTCGCTCGTCGCACCGTAATGATTGAGCAGAGTCGGCCGGCCATGTTCGGCTCGCCGCACCAGCCGCTCGTATTCACGCGACATCACCTGCTCCCAGGTCCGGTACTGCTCCCCCGACACCAGGGGTGGAATGCCGTCGGCGTCCGCGTCGTGCATGTCAAGAACGTGCGCGAACTCATGCAGGACGACATTCTCCCCGTCGTCGGGAAACTCTGCGCCATGCAATACGTCCGGCCAGGAGAGAATGACTGGCCCGCCGTGCCACGCTTCACCAAGCCGGGCGCTGGCGGTCTCGATCTGCAGGCCGCCCGGACCGCGCACCGTCTCGGCAGCAACATATTCATCGGGGTAGACGAGGATGCTCAGCAACCGATCGAAGAAGTAGTCGTCGAACCCCAGCAGCAGGAATGAGGCCTGCGCGGCAATCGTGACGCGAATCTCGTCGGTCATGACAAGCCCCCGGCAGCCTTCCCAGTTCTTCTCATGAACGACAATTTGCGTTGCGTGCCGCAGCTTCTCGCGGTCGGCCGCATCAAGCCATTCATACTGGACGACGTTCGCGGCGATGATTCCCTCCCACGCGTCGGGGAATGGTCGAGCGGCAATTTTTCGGCGGCGACGTCGGCGAAACCACTGCAGAATCATGCTCGAAGTCTACACGAATCGCCCGCCAGGAAAAGGGGGAGCCGCCCCGGGGTTCGTGGGGATCGCACGTTGCACTCCCACTGCGCCGCAGTATGATCAGTGCGGAACCGGCGACGATCTGAACGTTGTCTTTGAAACCTCACGAAAGAATCGCATGGCTCGCCACATACTCGCGCTCGACCAGGGTACAACCTCCAGCCGTGCCATTGTGTTCAACGATGCCGGTTCGCCGGTCAGCAGTGCGCAGCAGGAATTCGAGCAGATTTTTCCGCGGCCCGGTCACGTCGAGCACGACCCCGAAGCGATCTGGGAAACGCAACTTGCAACAGCGAAGAAGGGGCTCGCCGATGCGAAACTGAACGCCGACGACGTCGCGGGGATCGGCGTCACGAACCAGCGTGAAACCACGGTCCTCTGGGAGAAGAGCACCGGCAAGCCGGTCGCCAATGCCATCGTCTGGCAGAGCCGCATCACCGCCGATTACTGCGAGCAGCTGAAAGCCGAGGGGTACGAACAGACTTTCCGCAGCAAAACCGGCCTGGTGCTTGATGCTTACTTTTCGGGAACGAAGATCAAGCATCTGCTCGACACAACCGCCGGGCTTCGCGCCCGGGCCGAGCGCGGCGAGATTCTGTTCGGAACAATCGACACGTTTCTCATCTGGCGGCTCACAGGCGGACGGCTGCACATTACCGACTACACGAACGCGAGCCGAACGCTCATCTACAATATCCACACGCTCGACTGGGACGACGAGCTTCTGCGAATTCTCGACATTCCCCGCGCCATGCTGCCGGAAGTGCGCGGATCAAGCGAAGTCTACGGTGAAACCGATCCCAGCCTTTTCGGCTCTGCGATTCCAGTCTCCGGCATCGCCGGAGATCAGCAGGCTGCCACCTTCGGGCAGGGATGCTTCGAAAAAGGAGATGCCAAGAACACCTACGGCACGGGCTGTTTCATGCTGATGAACGCCGGAAACAAGCCGGTCGCGTCAACAAACGGCCTGCTGACGACCATCGGCTGGGGAATCGGCAAGGAGATCACGTACTGCCTTGAAGGGTCGGTTTTTATCGCCGGCGCGGTCGTTCAATGGCTGCGCGACGGGTTGCAGATCATCAAGAGTTCGCGCGAAGTCGAAGACCTGGCCGCGTCTGTTCCCGATACCAACGGCGTCTACTTCGTCCCGGCATTCGTCGGGCTGGGAGCTCCCTACTGGAATCAACGGGCGCGGGGAACGATCGTCGGTCTCACACGCGGCGCGACGAAGGCCCACATCGCGCGCGCGTCGCTCGAAGCGATGGCGTACCAGACCCGCGACGTTCTCGAAGCAATGCAGCAGGACTCCGGTGCGCCGCTGGCGCGACTCAAAGTCGACGGCGGAGCAACGGCGAACAATCTCCTGATGCAGTTTCAGGCTGATCTGCTCGGTGTTGCGGTCGAACGGCCGGTCGTGCAGGAAACAACCGCTCTGGGTGCGGCGTACCTCGCGGGCCTCGCGGTCGGCGTCTGGAAAGATAAAAGCGAAGTCACGCGCCGCTGGGCCCTCGATCGCGAGTTCAAACCCTCAATGCCCGACGATCAACGCGCGCAACTCTATGCCCGCTGGAAACAAGCCGTTTCCCGCTCGGTCGACTGGGAGTAGAACTTGGACGTCGCAACCCGCAAACTATCATTTGAAGCATCAGGCATTCGTCATTAGACGTTGAGACATTCCCGATCATGGTTCGTGATTTCGCCACTGAAAGTCTTTCGCACGATCCTATTCACGGATACATCCCGTTTATTTCGCGATCGTCGCTGCCGTCGGGCGAAGTCGCCGAGCAGGACATCATCGATCATCCGTGGGTGCAGCGGATGCGACAGATTCACCAGTTGCAGACCGCATGGTGGGTATTTCCATCCGCGGAGCACATGCGATTCCAGCACGTGATGGGGGTCATGCATCTTGCGTCGGTGGCAATTGACCACTGGTACGAATCGCTCTGCGATGCCTGCAGCAATGTACCGTCGCGTGCATACGTCGAAAGCCTGCTGCGCATGGCCGCTTTGCTGCACGACGTGGGGCACGGTCCGTTCGGGCACTTCTTCGACGACCACTACCTCGATCAGTTCGGTATCACCCACGAAGTGATCGGCGGGCACATTATCGAGAACGAGCTCGGCGACCTGCTGCGCGGAATTCGCCGCAACCCGCGCGGCCGGCTGCAGCCGCTCGAAGAACTCGAACCACGGCAGATTGCCTGGCTGATCCGCCGCCCGTCCGGTCCGGCGGGGAACGACGAAGGGCAGCCCGACTGGCTGCTCAAGCTCCGTTCACTTTTCAGCGGAATCTACACCGTCGACAACATGGACTTCGTCCTTCGCGATGCCTATATGTCGGGCTACAGCACGCGCTCGTTCGATCTGTCTCGGCTGATGCACTACACGTTCTTCACGGAGCACGGGCTCACCATTCACGCCCGCGGCCTGCCGACGCTGATCAACTTCATTGAAACGCGCGCAAACCTCTTCCGCACGATTGATTTCCACCGCTCCGTGCGCGCTCTCGACATCGCGCGTGAGGAAGTCTTCGCGGAATCGATGGAGCATCTCTGCCCCGGCATTCCGCTCGTGCGTCGCGACCGTGAG
>JBFWWA010000501.1:0-4195 GCA_050246455.1 Planctomycetaceae bacterium | reverse complement strand
GACCGCGAGAGTCTCCTGCAGATAGTCCCGCATCTCGACTTCGTCATCGGCGACGGCAATTCGCAGCGATTGGCTCATGTCTGGCTTCTCGGCAACGTGATTTGAATTTGAGCTCCGGAACCGGCAAGGGAAGCAGCCGTGATCCGTCCATGGTGACCCTGCACAATTCGACGCGCAATCGGCAGACCGAGGCCCGTGCCGTGCGTTTTCGTCGTGTAAAACTCCTCAAACATTCGCGACTGCTCCGCGGCCGTCAGTCCCGGTCCCTGATCTCGGATGAAAATGGAAACGGCGGGCTTGCCTTCCAGAACATCGTCGCAGATTTCCAGGTCGATCTCGCTCGCGTCCGGTTTCGCGGCAATGGCGTTTTCAAGAACGTTCCGAAACACCTGCCGCATCATGAATGCGTCGAACTCACATTCGTCGCTCGAAGTCGACGTCCGGATGCTGAGCTGCGGCCGCGTCGAAGTTCCGCTCCCGCGAAGTTGGCTCCACGTCACTTGAATGCAGTTTTTCAAGCTTCCGGATTGCGGGCGAATTCTGACCGGCGCGGCATATTCCCGAACTTCCTCATACAGTCGATGGAGATCATCCTGGGCACGTTGAATTGCCGTAATCAACTCCAACGATTCCGGAGACTCGCGAACCCGTCGCTCCAGTCGCTCGAGACCTGCCTGGCTGCGCTGAAGCGCGTTCCGGCTTTCGTGCACCAGGCCGGCCATCGCTTTGCCGATCGCAGCCAACCGTTCGGATTGCAGAAGCTGCGTCTGTGCACGTTTGAGCTCGCTGACATCGCGAACAAATGCCGTAAACAGTTTTCGATCATCACCGAGCGAGATCTGACTGACCGTCACGTCGATCGGGAAATCGCCGCGGCCTGCACATTGGCCGAGCATTTCCGCGTGCGAACAGGTCCGGAGAGATTCCAGCGCGGGAATAATGGTGGAGATTCTCCGCCCCGTCAGATCCTGCTGCTGAAAGATCACGGATGAGGCCGGATTCGCGGTTTCAATAATACCGCCTTCATCGAATGTCAGGATGGCATCAGCCGCTGAATCGTAGATGGCGCGCAGCCGCGCGTCCCGCTCGACGACGGCCGCCTGCATTCGCTTCTGTTCGGAAATGCGATGAAGACTGACGCGCAGCTCGTCGGCATTGATCGGCTTGAGCAGGTAGTCGGCTGCACCTAACCGGAGTGCGGCAATTGTGCTCTGCAGATCCGCGTACCCGGTAATAATGATAATGGCCGCATGCGGCGCGCGTTCTCGAAGCTTTGGCAGGAAATTCTCGGCAGTGCCGTCGGGAAGCTGACGGTCAAGCAGGATAACATCGACATCCGCCAGGAAACGATTTGAAAGTGCGCCCTTCACGGTGGGTACGAGCTGCACTTCGTAGCCATCGAGTTCGAGAATATCCTGGAGGTTCTCCGAAGCGTCCTGATCGTCTTCCACAACGAGAATGGATCGTGAACGAAACGGCGACATCTCGCGCTCAATTCTTCGTTGTCAGCGCGAGCTTTCGGACAGTCTCGACAAGCCGCGGCACGTCGAACGGCTTGTAACAGACTGCGTCCGCTCCGTCCGCGACGAGACCTTGAATCACCTGTTCAAGTTCGTCCCGATGCCCGGTGATCAGCACAATTCTTGCGTTGGGATTCGCATCGCGAACAAGTCGCATCACGGATTGGCCGTCCCCTTCCGGAAGCTGCATGTCGATCAGCACGACATGAAACTGATCTTCGGCGAGCAGCCTTCTCGCCTCCGATTCCGAGCTTGCCAGACAGACGCGCACATCGCGTTCGCGAAGAATTTCCCACAGATTCTCGCAGAGGTCGTGATCATCATCGACAACAAGAAGGGTCGGCTGTTTGACGAATTGATCGACCAGATCGAGCAATTGGTGGATGACCACCGGCTTTCGCAGAACCTGGCAGACGCCGGCATGCAGCGCATCCGCGACAGTTTCGGCCGTCGAATAAGCGGTAACAATGACCGCAAGCGTTCCGGCGCGACGCTTCTTGATCTCGCGATAAAGCGTCACGCCGTCCATATCCGGCATCTTGAAATCGAGAATGGCGACGTCAAAGGGCTGCGCATCGACGAGCGCGAGCGCCTGCTTTCCATTGGCGGCAGTCGCAACGGAGTAACCGAGGTCGCCAAGAATGTCTGAAAGATTCCCGCAGGTGTCGACATCGTCGTCGACCACAAGAATGCGTCGAGTCTTACTCATTGCAGCATCGTCAAGTTATCTGGACCAACAGCCGAACCACAAACGTCGCCCCTTTCCCCGGTTCACTTTCCACAGTAAGCGAACCGTTGTTCTTCTCGACGATGGCCCTCGCCATCGCCAGCCCAAGCCCGATTCCCCGGGCTTTTGTCGTGAACAGGGGCTCCATGATTCTATCTCGCAGCTCTTGAGGAATTCCAGAACCGGAATCGGTAACCCGAACCTCGATTCCGGACGAATCGGTATCCGCCCGGATGTCCAGACGTCCTCCTTCCGGCATCGCTTCACGCGCATTCCGAATGAGGTTGCTGAACACGATCTGGAATTGCGCGGAATCGCCGACGGCGGCCGGAAGACCGTCGATTCCTTCACAGTAAACCTCAATACTCGGAGGCAACGGGGCCAGCTCGAGCGTCTTCCCGATGCATTCGGCAAGAGAAAATGGATGCATGGAGGGGAGCGGCAACCTCGCAAAGTTCGAGAGCGCCGTAATAACCCCATCCGCCAAATCCACCTGCTTCTGGATTCGATCGAGATGCGACTGCACCTTCTCCGGAGTCGGATGTTTCGCGTTGAGGAGATAGTAAACCGATGTCTTGATCACGTTCAGCGGATTGCGCAGCTCATGGGCAATCCCTCCCGCCACCTGGCCGATCGTCACAAGCCGCTCGACCTGCTGCTGCCGCCGCAGGTATTCCGACTGGTAGGCGTCCTCGATAATTGCGAGGTCCAGGTCGAGAAGTTTGTGCAGCGATGCCATCGACTGCGAGAGCTGCTCCCGGTCCCCTTGCCAGAGCCTGGTCGAAATCTCGACCAGACCGCCCCGGAGTCGTGAGAGCGCGACATTCGTATAAACCTGATTCAGCCCGATCTCGACGTGGCGCTTCCCGACCCGCCAGCGGCGCTCGACGTATGATTCGTCGTACCGTCCGGAGAACAGTTCTCGAAGCCATGCAATCAGCGTCTGCTTCAAGCGGGCGACCTGCTCGACCCCCCCGGTGATGACCCGCTGCGCGTCGGGATGGCGCTGAATCTCGTCGTAGAAATCTTCAATCAATCCTTTCAGCAGCCCATCGATGACCGGCCCCAGTTCCTGCACGCGCCTTGCATCGTCTGCCGTCCACGCCACATAGCGCTGCAATTCCTGGTACCTCGTGAATCGCAGGGTCGGCTCGCTCATGACGCACTTTGCTGACTGCGGTTGAAGGCCGTGCAAAAAAAAATCCCGCCACCGTCGTGGACGGAGCCGGGCACCACTGCACCAATCGATTCGCCCTTCGCGAGCGAATCTCGACCTTCAGTGTAATCCGGCAACTTCCCGCCTGCAAACCCACTCGTGCGAATTCAGACACGGGAGGCCATGGCGGATATTTGACTGGTCTCAACGTCCGCAGGGAACAACGAACTTGTCCGACTGTCCGTTTCACGCACGCATCTCCCTCGGAAAACCGATCCCGGGGCAAAACGCTCCGGCCGTCGGATTTTCCGCTTGACGGAAAATTGACGCACGGATAGTCTGCAATTGTTCGCTGATGATTGGCGAACAATTCCCAGGTGATGAAAGCCTTTCCGGAGAGTGCTCCGGAAAGGCTTTTTTGTTTTTCGGCCCATTGCATCGAAGTTGGCGATCACCGAAAGACCGCAAAGTTCCACTCAACTCGGAGGACAACACATGATCGCTCTGAAAAAGATTCTTGTGCCGACCGACTTCAGCAAGGGAAGCGAAAACGCACTCCGCTACGGCTGTGAGCTCGCGGCAAAATACAGCGCGGAACTCCATCTGCTGCATGTGATGCAGGAAACGATTGGCGATTTCGACGCTTTCTACGCCATCTCGGCGAACTTCTTCGAAGAGATGCGGGAAGACGCTCTGCGCCGCATGGACGCAACGCTGGATTCCGCCTGGAATGCCGGAAAGGGCGTGACCCGAGTCGTGAAATCCGGGACGCCGTTCCTCGAAATCCTCCGC
>JBFWWA010000500.1:0-4228 GCA_050246455.1 Planctomycetaceae bacterium | reverse complement strand
TTTGAAACCGATTTTCGCGGTTTCCTGCTCGAAGCGACGCTTTTTCGGGAATTGCTGGAGCGGGGATTTGAAGTCCTGCGAGACTCCCCCGCCGCCGCTTCAGCGACATCAAGCGGAGGCAGGCCGACCCGTTTGCAATCGGGGAGAAGCGGGCACTCCGGGCAATTGGGGCGCCGCGCGATGCAGATGCGGCGGCCGTGATGGATCAGCCGATGCGAAAAGTTGATCCACTCTTCCGGCGGAAGCAGACGCATCAGGTCCTGTTCAATCTTTTCCGGCTGCGAGTTTCGGGTGAGGCCGAGAAGTCTCGAAATCCGGGTGACGTGCGTATCGACCACAACTCCGGTCGGTTCGCCGAAGGCCGTTCCCATCACCACATTCGCGGTTTTCCGGCCGACGCCCGGAAGCGAAACGAGCTCGTCGAGAGTTCGGGGGATCTCACCTTGAAAATCGGCCACGACCTTCTTCGCCATTCCGATCAGGCTTGTCGCCTTGGCGCGAAAGAAGCCGAGCGAATGAATGATTTTCTCCACATCCGGCTGTTTCGCGACGGCCAGCTTCGCGGGGGTCGGGTATGCGGCGAACAGCCTGGGAGTGACCGCATTGACCCGCTCGTCGGTGCACTGCGCCGAGAGAATCGTCGCCACGAGGAGTTCGTACGGAGATTCGTGCGTCAGGGCGCATTCCGCGTCGGCGTATGTCTTCGCCAGTCGCGTTGCAATGGAGGCCGAACGGACGGCCAATTCGTTGTTCTTTCGAGGTTTTTGCGCCATTATGCAGAGTGTCGAGTTGATGCGTTTCGACAGATAATTCGCCAGTTCCGTGCTGCTGTACCGTTCGGGAGCTGGTGAAAGTTCAATGACCGGGGATTGTTCCCCAGTAGGCAGTATGGCCGAATCCGTGTAAGATTCCAGAGTGATGATTGAGTACCCGGAAAAGTATCTCGAAGGCGTTCGCCTCTTCAACGCCGAGGACTTTTTCGAGTGCCACGACGTGCTGGAAGAGCTCTGGTCGGAAACGCTCGGAGAAGAGAAAAAGTTCTACCAGGGACTCATTCAGGCATCGGTTGCACTGTTTCATTTTGGAAACGAAAACCTCGGGGGCGCCCGGAAGCTGTACGAGTCGGCTCGCAAGAATCTCGAACCGTATGCGCCGGATTATATGGGACTCAACCTCGACGAGTTTCTCGCCTCGATGAAGCACTGCTTTCAGGAATTGCTGGAAGCGGACAATGGTTACCCGACTGGAGTGGAGCTGCGCGATGAGCGCGTTCCGAAGATCCCACTGGCAAGCGGCGAGTCATGAGCAAGCCTGTTGATCCCGCCGAAATATTGACGACGTTCGCGGGGCGGGCGCCGATTTTTCCGCTTCCGAACGTCGTGCACTTTCCGCATCTGCTGCTTCCGCTCCATGTCTTTGAGCCGCGCTACCGCCGCATGGTGCACGACTGCCTTTCGGGCGATCGTCTCCTCGCGATGGCGCTCTTGAAACCAGGTTGGGAAGCCTCTCCGGTCTATGCGAGACCGGCGGTTTTCGACATGGTCTGCCTCGGCCGGATCACCGCGGAACAGCGGCTGCCCGACGGCCGCTATTACCTCGTTCTGCAAGGGTTGTCCCGCGCGCGAATTGTCGGCGAAGAAGAGCCCGATCAACCGTATCGAATTGCGAGGCTCGAACTCTGTCCTGACGTCTATGCGGCGCCGCCGACGATCGATCGCGATTCGCGCCGCGAAGAAATGCTCGATGCGTTCCGTCGGTTGCATCAGAACATCAACCTGGAACGGGTGTTTGAAGATGCCATCGCCGCGTCCGTTTCGATGGGAGTCATCTGCGACGTCCTGGCGGATGCTTTGAAGCTCCCTCCGGTGGCGGCCCAGGAAGTCCTCGAAGCGGTCGACGTCGATGAACGAAGCGCGATCGTTCTGGGGCGGATTCAGGAGAAGATTCGCATCCTCAGCGGAAAGATGCGGCGAATCTCTCCCCCCCAGTTCAGCACGAACTGAGCTCAGCACGCACGAGCGGTCGTTGACGCTGCCTGTCCGGCGGGCCTAAACTCAGGCCTGACGATCGATTCGATGACCACGTCGGACAACGTTGTTTCCTGATCCGCGGCTCCGAATCGACCTCTCTTCGATCTTCCCGTTTCCGCGAGAAAGCTCCTTCATGTCCTGCGATTCGCCGGCGGATTCCGCATCGGGTTCCGAGCCAGTTCCTGTCGATCTCCCGCGAATTGAGCGCGCCGTGCGCGAGATTCTCCTTGCCATTGGCGAAGATCCGGATCGATCGAGCCTCACGGAGACGCCGGCACGTGTCGCGCGGATGTACGCCGAGCTCTTCAGCGGGCTGAAGGCGGATCCGGGCCGGCATCTGAAGCGGGTTTTCGAGGAGGAATACGACGAGCTCGTCCTCGTGCGAGACATTTCGTTCAACAGCATGTGCGAGCATCATCTCCTTCCGTTCATGGGTGTCGCGCACGTGGGGTATCTTCCCCGCGGCCGCATTACGGGTTTGAGCAAGCTCGCGCGGGTGGTCGAGGAAATTTCACGCCGCCCGCAGGTGCAGGAGCGGATGACGCACCAGATCGCCGACCTTGTCAGCAGCGAGCTCGACGCGAAAGGAGTCGTCGTGGTCATCGAGGCGACGCACACCTGTATGACGATTCGTGGTGTGCGCAAGCCGGGCAGCCTCACTGTGACGAGCGCCGTTCGGGGCTTGTTCCGTTCGAATCTCTCCAGCCGCGCGGAAGCGATGGCACTCATTAACCGTTCGACCTGATCGCGAAGCTCTCATGATCACGCAGTTCGCGTTGAGGCTCATCTGCGGAATGAGCCTGATGTGGTCGGCGATGCCTCGCCGCGAAGTGACGAGCGGTTTTTTCCGCATTCAGATGCTCGTCGTGATGGGTTTGAGCGTGCTGGCGGCGCTGACCGGCAAAGTTGAGGACGCTTCCGCATGGGGCATTTCCTCCCGTCTCGCGTTCGCGATTCCCGCGGCCGTGATGGGAGTGCTCGCTTATTGCGGATCGATCATCTGGACGCTGGGGCGGCGCAAATCGGGCGCGGCGGTCGTTTTCGCGATCGCGGCGCTTTCGACGGCGATGGTCGTTTACCTCGCCCTCCAGATTCGTCCCCCCGGAGAGAGCGCCCCCGCGGTCCAGCCGGCCCTCACGGCATTTGCGGAGTTGACGTCCTCTCTCCTGTTGGGGGGAGCGGTGACGGGAATGCTGCTGGGGCACTGGTATCTCACCGCACCGACGATGTCGATCGCGCCTCTCAGTCGACTGAACGCGTTCTTCGGCGCCGCTTCGGTCGCGCGACTGATCACCTCGGCGGTCGCACTTTCGGTCGGCTGGAATCAGATTTCCGGTTCGACTCACCTCACCTGGCTGCTGCTGCGATGGTGCGCGGGGATTGCCGGGCCGCTGGTCGTCTCCGTAATGACATGGCGGATCCTGAAGTATCGGAACACGCAGTCGGCAACCGGCGTGCTGTTCGTGGGCGTCATCGTCGTTTTCATTGGCGAGATGACCGCAGTGCTGCTGCTCGGCGAAACCGGAATTCCGTTCTGAAGCGTGCCCGAAATTCGGCGCAAGTGCTGCAAGCACCGGAATTTCGCGAGAATAGCAGCGGTTGAATCCGCGGATGGCAGCGGAAGCCGGCTCGCGGTATCCTTGAATATGGGTTTCCGATGAGCGCGGAAGGGTGGGTCTTTTCGTGTCGTCATCGGGATTGGGTCGGCTCTCCCGTTCGATCTTGGGCCGGTTTCGACCGGTCGGCTGGGGTCTCATGCAGATTGCTTTTCGCTGTCCACGCTGCCGGAATATGAATCGGGCGGCGTCCATCGAGCGCGCGAGTACCGTGCGTTGTACGGAGTGCGACTGGGACCGGACGCTCGCACCGGGAGATATCGCAGAAGGTCTGCCGACGCACTGCCTCGTCTGTGGTTGTCAGGATCTCTGGCGACAGAAGGATTTTCCGCAGGGGCTCGGGCTGCTCTTCGTCGGCCTCGGGATTCTGCTGAGTACCATCGCCTGGGCCTATCACCGCCCGGCTCTCGCCATCGGCATCCTGATGGCGTTCGCCGCGTGCGATCTGCTCCTCTATCTGTTCATGAAGGATGTGCTCGTCTGCTACCGGTGCGCTGCGCGGTACAACCAGGCGGATCTGGGAGAAAGTCATCCCGCCTTCAATCTGGAAACCGCCGAGCGATATCGCCAGGAGGCCAGGAG
>JBFWWA010000499.1:0-4236 GCA_050246455.1 Planctomycetaceae bacterium | reverse complement strand
GCCCCGACCAGAATTGGATGGGTGCGCGGCGAGGGAGTGGGTTTCGCGGTTTTGGGGTAATGGGAAACGGCCCCAGTTTTCATCGTCTGATGCCGATCGACACAAACAACGACCAGAAGATCTCCAAGGAAGAATTGCTCAAGCAGTTCGACAAGGTCGACGCTGACAAGGATGGACAGGTTACTCGGGCCGAGATCATCAAGGTGGTGGCTGCTCGCACCGACCGTGCGCCAACTCAGAAGATAAAGGACCCGAAGAAGAGAGACGGCAACGCGATTCGTCGGCGCGCACCCGGTTTCGAAAAGAAGAAGCCAGACGCGAAACCCGAAGAAAAGAAGCCCGCAACGGAAGCTCCCAAAACCGAAGAACCCGCGGAGGCCAAGCCGGCGGAGGCCAAGCCTGCCGACGCCAAAACATCGGAGGGTTCGACGAAACGTGCTGAACCGGTTGCCGCTGCCAAGCCGGTCGCGGCAACTGCGACAGCCCCCGTCGAGGCGGTTCGGCCAGAGCCGCGGGGAGTTTCCAGCGAGAGTTCCATGAACGATGCTCCGGAGGGAGCGCAGCCGCCTGTATCGCCTTCCGCGTGAAGTAAGAATGCTTTCTAAGGATTCCGGGACCGTCGCCATCCGCTCGACCGACATTGAAATTGCCGTTTGAGCGGGACGACTCTCGGCGATGAAAAAGGAGTTGCTGGAGTTTTTCCCCTGAAATGCGCAAGTGAAATCGTGCGGGCCAAACCACGGTTTGCTCAGCCCGGCCGCTCTGATTGCGGCCGGGCTTTCGGCGTTGGTTAGGTGTCAGTCGTTTCAACGTCGAATCCTCATGATCCCCGTACCCCTGTACCCGAGAGAGTAAGTGGACAAACCCATGCGAATCCTGCTGATCGAAGACGATCCCGATCTACTCGGAGCGGTTTCCCGCGCCCTTCGCGAAGAAGGTTATGCCGTTGATACCGCGACGGACGGCGAGGACGGACTGTTCAAGGCCTCGAGCTGGGAATACGATGCGATAGTGCTCGACATCATGCTTCCGAGGATCGATGGCTGGAGCGTGCTGTCGAGCCTGCGGGCGAAAAAGGCCGTTCCGGTCCTGGTTTTAACGGCGAAAGACAGCATCGGGGATCGGGTCCGCGGTCTCGACGGCGGTGCCGACGATTATCTCGTCAAGCCGTTCGAACTTGCGGAGCTGCGTGCTCGGCTCAGGGCAGTGATTCGCAGAGCCGCCGGGCAGCCACACCCCGTCATCAAGGTGGGGGATGTGGTGATCGATACCCGGTCACGTGATGTTTCACGGAACAAGCGGACGATCGATCTGACGGGCCGGGAGTATTCGCTCGTTGAACTGCTCGCGATGCATGCCGGCCGGTTGGTGACGAAGTCGATGATTTACGATCATCTCTTCGGAGAAGAAGACGACAGCCTTTCGAATCTTGTCGAAGTTCACGTATCGAATATCCGGAAGAAACTGGGACGCGATTTCATCACCACTCGCCGCGGACAGGGCTACATGGTTCAGGGCGAACACGCGGAAGTTTGAACGAGCGGCTACTTCATGTTTCGATCGATTCGTGGAAGTCTGCAGGCCTGGCATGCTGCGATTCTGGCAACGGTGCTCGCCGTTTTCGGATTCGTTGTTTATCACCTGCAGCGTCAGGCGACTTTTCAGCAGATCGACGCGGAACTGCATCGAACGGCGGAACTTGTAGCCGCCGGATTGAGACGTCCTCCGACGAATCGAGTCCGGCAGCGCGACGGCCAGCGTCCCGACCAGTCGAGATCGCAGAACGAACTCGCGTCGACTGCCGGTCCACGCGCGCCGATTGAAGCACTCCGTCCCTCCGAGCAGCGACTCTCGACTCCCGCCGCTAATGAAGCCGCGCCGCGCCGCGCGGGGGGTCCGCAAGTTGACGCAGCCGCAGTCGCGCGGCGCGACGAACGCCCGGAGCCTCGGCTTGAGTTGAGCAATGAACTGCTCGAACTGTTCGACGGCGAGACGGAGACGCACTACTACTTTGTGATCTGGCGGGGCGAAGACCGGATACTCCATAAATCGCTCTATGCCCAGGATGTTCCGCTGCCGGTCGTGAAGAATGAGCGTGGGGATCCGCCGATCCGAACCGTTCGTCAGCGCGGTGAATTCCGCGAAGCCATTCTCGAATACTGGTTCGGCACGAATATTCTCGTCGGCCGGTCGCTCGACAATGATTTCGCCGCTCTGCATCGCACCGGCCTGCTGCTGGTGATGTCCGGAGTCGGGGTTCTCGTCGCCGGGCTCGTCGGCGGGCGGTGGATTTCCGGCCGCGCGATCCAGCCGATTGCGACAATCAGCGCGACAGCCGCGGAAATCTCCGCATCAAATCTGTCGCGCCGCATCGATGTTCAGGAGACGGAAAGCGAGCTCAACAGCCTCGCCCAGACGCTCAATCAGATGTTCGACCGTCTGGAAACCGGGTTCGAGCAGCAGATCCGCTTCACGGCGGATGCCTCGCATGAACTCCGGACGCCGGTGGCGGTCATTCTCACGAACGCGGAACTCGCTCTATCCAGGAACCGCCCTCCGGAAGAACTTCGTGAGACAATTGAAGTCTGCCGCCGGTCGGCCATCCGCATGCGCGGCCTGGTGGAGGCGCTCCTCACGCTTGCACGGTTTGATTCGGGAGAGCTACGGCTTGAAAAACGTTCGTTCGATTTGAGCCACGTGGCTGCCGAATGCGTCGCCCTGCTTCGACCTCTTGCGGAGCGGCGTCGAATCCTGATCCGCGCGGAATTGCCCTCCACAATCGTCTCGGCCGATTCCGACCGCGTCACACAAGTGCTTACGAATCTCCTTTCCAACGCGATCCGATACAACCGCGACGGCGGACGCGTCGACATCCGGATTCGATCCACGGAATCGCAGGTCATTGTAACAATCGCCGACAACGGGATCGGGATCGCACCAGACCATCTGCCTCATATTTTTGAGCGGTTCTATCGAATCGACAAAGCCCGTTCCCGTGAAGAAGGTGGAACCGGACTGGGTCTGGCGATCTGCAAGTCGATTGTCGATGCGCACGGCGGAGAAATCTCCGTCACCAGCGATGGATCGACCGGGGCGACATTCGAGTTTCGCCTGCCGAAACGACCGGTCGATGTCCCGTTGAAGGTTTGAACGGTCACCGTTCTCGCGGAGAAATCTCGCTCATTCGTAGCAAGTTGGTGCGTCCTGAGCTTTGACGCCTCTGCCAACCCCCCCCGGCTGCCTCCGGAACCTGCGTGTTCTTGGACCTTGTCGTTCCCGGTGAAGCTCGGGGATGGGCTGTCTACGCACTCCTCAGGCCCCCAATTCCCGGCCGTATAAAATGCGGATTCTTCCCAGAATAACACTGTATTTCCGTTGTCCAATCCGTCATTGTGAATTCGTAAAGGAGTCGCTCGGCCGGGGTCTCCCGCAAGAGTCGCGTTGCGGACCCACCGCATTTCAAACGGAATCCGATTTTCACGCGGGCCACACAGACTGATTCAAGTGCGTATTCATCGAAGCTGCGTCTCCGACGCGGTCCGATTGCGCTCTGCGAGTCGGTCGGTACCTCGGAGTTTGTTGCATGCACTTGATGTCGTGGCTGGATCCTTATGTTCGTCCTCGTCGGCAGACGAAGCGGTTTCTGAAGCGTCGCGGTTCGAAGAAGACGACCGCGACTGCGGGAGTCGAACAGTTTGAGACGCGCGTGCTCCTCTCCGGCACGCCGCTCGAACTGACCGGCGGACTGGTCGCCGATTCCTACATCCGCGGCGGCAGCAACGACCAGAGCGAGACCAACTACGGATCCGAGCCGTCGATCCTCGTCGACGCAGCGCCCGATTCCGCGGCGCTTCTGAAGTTCGACGTCAGCTCGATCGCGCCGGGAAGCACCGTGCAGTCGGTCACGCTCACGTTCCATGTCACCGATCCCTCCCCCGGCACCTGGGAGATCTATCAGGTCCTCCGTCCCTGGACCGAGTCGCAGGTGACGTTCGACTGGCCGACGATCGGCGGCGAGTGGCAGGTCGACGGCGCGCAAGGGGCCACCGACCGCGGCAACACCGTTCTCGGCACCGTGACCGCATCGGCAACCGGAGCCGTCACCGTCACGCTCAACTCGGCCGGCATCGCCGTCGTGCAGTCGTGGATCGACAACTCCGCGGCCAACCACGGACTCATCATTCAGGACTACGCCGGCAGCACCGACTCGCTCGGCTTCGCCTCGCGCGAGAACGC
>JBFWWA010000498.1:0-4242 GCA_050246455.1 Planctomycetaceae bacterium | reverse complement strand
CGTGGTCGCAATCAAGCAGAGGGAGAAGACGACGACGGCCCGCGACGTTCCCTTCGCCTATCACCTCCAGGAGATCGTGCTTCCGGAGCGGAAGTGGCATCCGAATTTCAAAGAAACCGGCGGCTCCGAATACGGACTCACCGAAGACCTGCTCGCGGATATGCTCCCCAGAATGTTCCCCGCCGGGACGACGAGCGGGACTTTACGCGTCGGCGATCTCGTGGTGATCGGCATCTCCGGCGAGCTTGGCGTGCAGCTCGGCCTCAAGATCAAGGACGAAGCGAAGAAGATCACCGGCGCGAAGAACCCGGTCATCGGCGGCCTGGCCGACGAATGGCTCAGCTATATCCTCACACTCGAGCAGTACAACCTCGGCCAATACGAAGCGAGCGTCAGCTTCTACGGCCCCACCCTCGGCGACACGATTGTCAACGGCGCACTCGAAGGCGTGAAAGGTCTGGCCGCCGGGAAGCCGTTCGAAGCGATCAAGAAGGTCAAATAAGCGTAGGGCCGGCTTTGCCGGCCGACGATCGACAACTGGATGCTCGGAGCCAAGCCGGCATTACGAAACGCAACAATGGCGCAGAATCGTAGTTGCACTTGTGCGGTGATCCATGCCCTCGCCGAGCCGAGGGCATGCCACCAAACGCAGAATGCATCGATACATTCCCTGCTACCTCCCTAAGGGACCATGGGCTATTACGTGGGAATACATCTTAATGTGTATGCGATCGACCGTGATCCATTCGATCGCTTGATCGATAAGTCACTCGCGGAATTGCTGTGGCTGCATCAGGCGACTGCTTTACCCTCGAATCGAGTGCTTTTGTTCATCGCGCCGGACGGAAAAGATACGACATACGATTCGGTGCTCGGAAAGAATGTTACGGTTAGTTTCACCGACTCAGAGAACGTTCGACAAAGAGCAGTCCTCTCCAAAAGTGACGCCGAGGGGATTCCATTCTTAGCGCAATCGGCAAGAGCATTCATGGACGATGGCTGCGCCTTCTCCCTGTTGTTCTTCCTGCGAGGATTCAACGGATGCAGCGGACTTGATTTTCTGCATGCCGTTGAAATGCCCGATCGTCGATGGTGGATCGGATCCGTTCTACATTACGGTCGCGATGCCTTCGCCGATCCCTCAGAATACGACGAACTCGTGCTGTTGTTCCGACGCATCTTGCGCGGATGGAACTGCGGCGCAGACATGCCGGAAGGCGATGTCGGAATCAGGCCGGAGATGCCAATTCGGCTGGACGACGAGGACCCGAATCTGCGGGCTGGATTCTGGACGAAGACCGAGACGGAATGGCTGCTTGACCGTATGGAGTTCCTGCTCGCGACTGACATCGAATTCGGAAAGCCTCCAGACTCACCGGATATGTATCCCGATACTCCCGACGAATGCGATTCCTGGGTCCGCAGGCATATGCGCTCGATCGTCGATATTCGCCTTCTGCACTTCAATCAGGTCAATGTACTCACAACGATCGGGTAAGTTTGAACGGTGCGTAGGGCCGGCTATGCCGGCCGATGGTCGACGACGAAACTCTCGAAGCCGGCCGGCAATAGGCGGCCCTACATCGTCTTGGATCTCACGGCTTAACAGCGCGCGGTTTTCCGAGGACAATGCGGAATCCGTCGCGCGAGTCGGAGTAGCTCGGGCCCTGCAATCCAAGTCGCACCGCGCAGCGGGCGTTGCCGGGGACGTCGAAGTAGTTGCCGCCGCGGCAGACCGGTTGCGGGTTCTTTGCGACGAAGTAGGTCTCTTCGTGCGCTCCCTTGGGATCGAAGTGATCGAGAACAATTTCCCACACGCCCCCGCACATGTCCGCAAGTCCGAAGCCGTTGCGCCCTTTCTCTCCGTAATGATCGACCGGTGAGACGAACGAGTATCCGTCGCTCCACGGCGCGTGCGCCAGAGGCCAGGTCCGTTTGCGGTCCGGCAGAAAATCGATGGCCGAAATGTTGAGCCGTCCCTCGCCGTCGTTGATTTCATTCCCCCACCAGAAGTAGAGGCTCTCCTTGCTGCCGCCGCGGCAGCCGTAGGCCCACTCCGCTTCGGTCGGGAGACGATACTCCATCCCTTCGGGGAGACGGCCTGCTTCCCGCTCTTTCTTTGTCAGCCAGTCGCAGAAGGCGCGGCCGTCGTTCCAGCTCACACAGACGACCGGAAATTCATCGCGCAGCGGGAATTGAAAGTTCGGATCCTTCCAGCTCTTTCCGGTCATCGGCTCCCAGGGATGTGTGACTTTCGTCGTCAGGTTGTAGCCGGTCCAATCCGGGTTGAAGCACTGCGTGTGTCCACCCGGCTTTTCCGCGTCGCTCACATAGCCTGTCGCCTCAACGAATTGTTTGAACTGCCCGACCGTGACTTCCGTGCGTCCCATCCAGAAGCCATCCTTCACGCGCATCGGGCGCGCTTCCCCTTCATACTGTTCGCGGATCGTTCCCGGCTGTGCGCCCCCTTCAATGCCGGTGGCCCACGCCTTTTCGGCGGGCGTGCTCCCTTCCATGAAGTCGCCGGCGGGAATGCCGACGAGTTCGAGTTTCACCCCACCGCCGAGGTCCACGGTTCGAGACTTGCCGACCGCGGGCTGATCCGCGCCGTGCGCCCCGTCCATCGTCGGAACGAACGCCGCGAGGATGAGGACGACAACGCGCAGCATCTGCGATTGAAAGATCGCCAAGTATGAGGTCATTCGAGCGTTCCTGCTGTCAGAAGTTACTCGTGTCATCATGATGTTTCCTGAGCATGGATATGCTAGCGAAGTTTTCGCCCCGGGTGTCGGACATTGTCGGAAACGGCGCGAAACGCGTCACGCAAAGGCTATTACGAAATCTCCCGACCGACCACCACGATATGCTGGCCGCGCGGAATCGGCGCGACCCACGCCTGGGCGAGGACGACGCCATCGATTCCAGCGGTTGCCGGCCACGGGTCCATGTCGATGTGGTCAAAGTCGTGCAGGTATCCCACCACATCGCCGCGGCGAACGCGCGTGCCGCATTCCAGTACGGCCTCATAATGTCCGTCGAACGGGGCGACTGTGAAGCAGGCGCGATCGACCATTTCCAGCTTGCGCTGCGTTCCGGCCTTGTGATGCGCGATCGGTTCGATCGTACCGCGGAGCTGCCCTTGATGGATGGCAGCGGCGAGAACTCCGTGGCGGCCGTAGCGAACCCCTTCGGGATTCACCGCGCTTCCCCAGCCGAGCTCGGTTCCGACGGTGATCTTGCCAAGCCGCTCCGCTTCGCTCGGAAGCAGGCCGGGAGTCACGTTCTGGTACACCATCAGTGCCGGAGTTCCGAACCAGCGGGCGGTCTGTTCGATCTGCTCGGCGAGCTGCGGGTCGTCGACGTGATGGTAGTTCGCACAGATCGCAAACCGCGCCACGTTGCCGCCGGAATGGAGGTCAATGACGACATGCACGCGAGGCCAGATGTATTCGCGGACGAACGCCGCAATGCGATGCGTGATCCCCGCGAGCGCCGGCTGCACTCCCGCTCCGTCGACGAACGCGCGATTGAGGTTTACCCGGTCGTCGGGCGTGCTCTCGCGCGTTCCCGCGCGGAACGCAGAAGGATTGAGGACCGGAATGAAGATGATCCGACCGCGCACATCTTCGAGCTTGATCTCACGGATGAGATGTTTGAGAACCACCGGCCCTTCGTACTCGTTGCCATGGTTTGAACCGAACGAGACGAGCCCCTGCCCGGGCTTCACTTCGGGACCAACCCAGACGGTGAGCGGGATCAGGTGGTCTCCCCAGATGCTGTCGTGCTCGAGGGCGACCCAATAGTCGCGGCGTCCCGGGGAGTCGAGATCCACCTGATTGGGCCGGGAGACAATACGAGCCATGCTGCAAACGCCTTCTGTTGAACAGGATTCCGATGCGTCACAGTAAGACACGAGACCGCGAGATTCCAGCGTCAGACAGCCTGCAACACGGAGTTCGCGAGTTCCGGCCGGGTTGCGTCATGCGTCCGATGTCGGCAGAATTCAAGCGTTGCTTCGAGAGTCCCGCCGGGCGCTGACGGCGGGCTTTGCTGTCAATGAGGAACATTCTGCGGAGATGATGGAACGATGACGGCACCTGCTCTCCCGGCTGAGTTTCAAGAGTACACGCTCGAGCGATACGAGACCGAATTCGCCGATCGGCATCTTCTACAGGGTGTGATCGCTAAATGGGCGCGCGAGAAGCCCGACCATCCCGCTATCATCGACGCCGAAACGGGACA
>JBFWWA010000497.1:0-4245 GCA_050246455.1 Planctomycetaceae bacterium | reverse complement strand
CTGCCAGGAAGTGATGAAGGCGCTCCCCGCCGGTGTGAAGCGATACCAGAAAGATGGCCAGCCCGAATCATTTCGACGTTGGCTGAGTCGAATTGTTCAACGCAAAATCATCGATTTCCACCGGAGATCCTGGAAACAGCCAAGGGGAGTCGGCGGCACAGAACATCTCGGCCGGATTCACCGAGCCGTTGACGAGGCCGGACGGCCGGACGACAGCTGCCTGCCACGCGATATTCCAGCAGCACGGTTGACGAAAGTGCTGGAATGCGTGGAGCAGAAAGTGTCGGCAGCGACCTGGAAGGCCTTCTGGATGATGACAGTTAATGATTACACGTCGACCGAGGTCAGCGCACTGCTTGATATCTCTCCAAACGCCGTTCGGTTAGCGCGGGCGCGAGTACTGCAGGCCCTTCGGGCGACCTTGGAAAGAGGTGACGACTCATTCGGGGTCATGTCACCTTCAACCATCTAATCCTGGTTCTTGATTGTCCGAACGGGAATGCCGGGCGAAGGATTCGTGAGATGCGCAACGCGCACTTTCGATAGACCGTGTAGAGATTCCCAGATTCAAAACCGAATGGTCCTCCCGCTGCAGTCATGTCCAATACAGATTCGTGTCCTTCCGACCAGCAGATTCAGGACTTTGGCCTTGGCAAGCTGGACGAGCTGCAGCACGTCCGAGTGGAAGCGCACATCGGTGGTTGCACTGTCTGTCAGCAGCGATTGGAGGCGCTTGACGATCTAACTGATGGTTTCGTCCACTGTGTTGCGCACCTCTGCCGCGAAGATCCGGCTTTCCGTATCGGTTCTTCGAATTCCGTCGCCACCCCGGAAACGATTGGCCCGTACCGAATTCTTCGCGAAGTCGGGCGCGGCGGAATGGGAATCGTCTACGAAGCAGAGCATGCTCTCCTGAAGCAGCGAGTCGCACTTAAGATTCTTCCGCTTCCTAGTCTCCTCGATCCGAATGCTTTGAAGCGGTTTCTCATTGGCGCGCGGGCAGCGGCGGTACTCGAACATCCGAATATCGTCCGAGTCGACAACGTCGGGGAAGACCGGGGCTACTACTATCAGGCGATGCGTTTCATCGAAGGTCCAAATCTCGCGCAGGTGCTCAGCCGGATTCGCAAGCGCGCCCCAAATGAGGGACACTCACTGCGGCAGTTATCCAACCCACCGCAACTCCAAAGCACAACCGCAATGGACTCGGCGAAGGCGAAAAGCCTGTGCGCCGACCATTCCGCCGCATCATGCGCGAATACCGAGAACACACTGCATAATGCCGGCGAACAAACGATCCGTGATCCGTTTCCGATTTCTGGACCGCTATCAACGGTATTGCCATCAAGCCCGGAGTACTTCCGGCATGTCGCCGAGCTCGTGGCCCGAGCCGCCGATGCATTGCACTACGCACATGAAGTTGGCGTCGTACATCGCGATGTCAAGCCATCCAATCTCATGCTCGACGAGCGCGGGCATCTCTGGGTGACGGACTTTGGTCTCGCGCGCTTTCAGGCGGATGGAGTTTCGACGACGATCGGCCCGGTGATGGGGACCGCCCGCTACATGAGCCAGGAGCAGATTCTCGGGAATCGCGGGGTCGTCGACCAGCGGAGCGACGTCTACTCGCTGGGGGTCACCCTCTATGAACTGTTGACACTCACGCAAATCTTTCCCGACAAATCTCAGCGATCTCTCCTGGCGATGATTTCGACCGAAGAGCCGACTCGCCCACGCGTCATTGATCCGCGGATTCCGGCCCGCCTCGAATACATCGTCCAAAAGGCGATGTCCAAAGACGCTGACGACCGTTACGCGACCGCGGCCGAATTTGCCAAGGACTTGAGAAATTTCCTTGCAGGAAAACCCCAGATCGCCAGGCCTTTACGTCTGTCGGAGTGGATTCTCCGAGTTGTACGGAAGCATCCGCGCAGCCTGAGTGTGGCAGCGACGATTGGCGGCGTTTTACTTGCCATGATGATTGGCTTAGCGATGTATTCGAGCACACTGCGAGCGACACGGAACCAGTTGAAGACCGCGCTGAGCGACTCGGAACGGTACGAACTTCAGGCAAGAACAGTTGCCTACGCCTACGACATTCAAGAAGCGGCGAGGATGCTTGATAGCGATGATCCGCGACAGGCCTTTGACCTTTTGATGGCTCAAACGCCCCCGCCGGGACGCCCAGATGTTCGGGGTGTCGAATGGGAATTTCTGCGCAATCGAGCAGAGGCCAGCCGGCTGATTCTTGACGCGTCTGATGCGGAGCTCTCAACCATCAAATTGAGCCCCGACGGAGCTTGGGCGGCGACGGCCGGGATGGTGGCAACGGGCGAAATGCGCGGAAAATTGTTTCTCTACGAAACGGCCGGCTGGAAGCAGGTCTATGCAATCCCGGTCGACGAGACTGAAATCCGTTGTGTGGCGTTTTCTCCCGACTCAACGAAGCTCGCCACCGCGGGTCATGATGGATTCATTCGTCTCTTCGATCGGGCAAGCGGCATGCAACTTCCCCCGATTGAGAATGCTCATCCACAAAGCGTGATTCAGGTGTTATTTACTCGCGATGGGAAGCAGCTTATCAGCGCCGGATACCACGACGGCATCATCCGGATCTGGGATGTCGAAACAAGAAAACCCGTTGGGACTCTCGAAGGGCATAGTCAGACGGTCAATTCGCTCAAGCTCTCACCAGACGGAACGCTGCTGGCGTCCGGGAGTGATGACTCTGACGCCCGGCTCTGGAACCTCGCAGAAATGAAACTCGTCCACGCGTTCCGTGCGCACGGAAATCGAGTTCTCTCTGTCGCGTTTTCCCCAGATGGTCAACACCTCGCGGCATGCTCCAAGAATCAGGAAATTCATCTTTGGAATGTGGAAACGGGGCGGGGGCGCCGAGTCGCGAAACTTCGGGATGACGCCCGCGACATTGTGTTTCACTCGGATGGACGGACTCTCGCACTCGGAGAATACTCGGGTGTATTGAGGCTCATCACGCTTCCCGAAACGGCGTTCGAACCCGGAAACGACAGCCCCGACCTCAGCCGCGATTGCATCCAAACCGGAGCCTGGGTCTGTCACGAAGGGAGAATCATGTCGTTGACTTTCGCGAACGAAGATCGCAATGTCATCACCGTGGGCCAGGACGGGAATGTTTGCGTCAACCAGATTACCCGTGGGCATAACGACGCCACGATTCATCCCGTAACGCAATTCCGGGGTTGGAGGGCGAGATTTCACGGAGAGAACGAGATCATTGAGTGGCGTTACCGCGTCGAACGGGCAGAGAGTCCCCAACCACGTGAGGTCCGTCTGCTGAACCCAGTCACACTTGCCGAGCGGACATATCACTGTCCGGTAGCAGTCCCATTCGACTGCGTTACGGTATCGCCAGACGGGTCAGCCGTTTTGTACGGGCACAATTTCGGGCGAGTGACGATTCAGTCCCTCACGAGAGGCGAGACAAGCGATTGGGATATCGACTCGACAGACTGGGTCTCCGATTTCCTGTTTACACCGGACGCGAAAACTCTCATCGTTTGCTCGGCAGTCGACCAGGACGGAGTGCGAATCTATGACTGGCCGGCGCGCACGCGTCGCGAGGGCTTTGAGCGCCGCCAGGGTCATCGTCCGATCTTGTCACCCAACGGCGAATTGCTCGTATTTGTCGACGGGCGACACGTGGTTATCTGGAATCTCGCCTCGGGTGATGAACGCGTGCTGGAACATCAAGAGACTATCGAGGATGTCGCGATTTCCCCTGATGGACGGTGGCTGGCTGCTGGGGGCGCAGAGCGACGCGTCTGGATTTACGATCTCATTGGAGGAACGCCTGCTCGAAACCTGTCGGGTCATCCAGGCATCATTCGCGCCTTGGAGTTCGTTGGAGACGGCCGGACGCTCGCGACGGCGGATGATGAGGGATTCATCAAGTTCTGGAACGTCGAGACCGGCCGATTTCTGTTGGATTTCGATCGGATTCCGTCGCGCGGTGTAACGCATCTGAGAATGTCGCCCGACCGACGTTTTCTGTGGCTATCGACCAACAAGCCGATGCTTCGGGTTTACGACCTGCATGAAGTTGCCAATGGACCTCAACTCGAGAGGCTTCCCGATCTCCGGAAAATTCGGACACACGACGTGTTCGCATTGCGGACGCGAAGTTCGGGCTGGACGCTTCTTGCGCCAAACGGAGGCCATGCGCCGACCGGACGAAAAACCGTTGAATTCCTGCGCGCCGATCTA
>JBFWWA010000496.1:0-4264 GCA_050246455.1 Planctomycetaceae bacterium | reverse complement strand
AATCGCCAGATTTCGGTGCAGCTCCGCGACAGTCCGAACGAGAGTCACCGCGACATCCGCTTCATCGAGTCGTTGCAGCGCCGTGGCCGCGGCCGACTGGGTCGACCAGTCGGCGAGGCGATAGTCGGAAACGATGTGCAGATGGCGCACGCCCCCCTTTCCCTCCGCAAACAACTTTGCGGCCGCGTCGACGCCCGTCGACAGGTCGAGGGCGCGGTGCGTCGGCTGCAATCGTTCGAGTCTTGTCTCGAGCTCGGTGACAAACGCCTCATCGACATCGCGTTCGAGAAAAATCGGCTGCTCGGGATTTGACAGGAGAATCAGAGTCAACGTCTGCGTGTCGGGCCGTCTGGAGCCCTCGGCGACGAGTTTCCGGACAACATCAAGCCCCTGCTCGAAGGCGGACGTTTCTCCCCAGCGGTCGCGCATTGATCCACTGTCGTCCAGAAGCACGACATGATGCGCTTTGGCCCCCCGAAAGACCGACATCTGGTTCGGATCAAGGATCAATCGACCGATGAGTATCACGATGCCCGCGACGGCAGCCATTCGCAACAGGAGCAGCAGCAGCTGTTCGAGCAGCAGGCGGCGGCGATTGCGCTGCTGACTCTTGAGCAGAAACTCCATCGCGGCGAATCGCACGCGACGGTACCGCATCCGGTTGATGAGATGGATGATCACCGGCGCAGCCAGCAGCGCTGCGCCCGCCGGGAGCACGAACGAGGGATTGAAAAAGTGCTGGTTGAGCCAGGTTTCCATAGCTGCCGTCAGCCCGGCCGTATCAACGACGCCCGGTGCTCATTCCAATCCGATGATTCATGTAATGGTTCAGAGCCGCATCGAGGTTTTCGCTCGTGCGGATCGTCTGATAGTCGATCATGTGGCTTGCACAATACCTGCGAACCTCTTCGAGAAACTCGTTCATCGCCGCGAGGTAGCCTTCCCGCAGTGCTCTCGGATCGCAGATGACTTCGCCCGCCTCTTCCATGCCGTCGAATCGCGTCGTGCCGGAATACTGGAAGTCGAGCTCTTCGTCGTCGAGCACGTGCATTACCAGCACGTCGTGCCCGCGATGCCTCAGCAGGTTGAGACCCTTGAAGAGTGATTCCCGGTCCGCAAACAGGTCCGAAATGATGACGACCATTCCCCGCAGCGATTTCTCCTCGGCGACGCGCCGCAAGATGTCGTACATTCCGGTCTTCTTTGCAGGCGTCTGAGAATCGAGCGCTTTCAGAATCGCCTGCAGGTGCGTCTGGCGGCTGCTGGCCGGGACGCGGGCTCGGATCGCTTCGTCGAAGGCGACCAGACTGACAGCGTCCTGCTGTTTCAATAGCAGATAGGCGAGTGCCGCGGCGATCGTACAGCCGTACTCGTACTTGGAGAGAGGCCCCGTGCCGAACTGCATCGACTCGCTGATGTCGACCATCAGCGTCGTCCGAAGATTGGTGTCTTCTTCGTACTGCTTGATGTAGTAGCGGTCGGTCTTCGACCAGACTTTCCAGTCGATGCGCCGGAAGTCGTCGCCGGGAACGTATTCCCGGTGCTGCACGAACTCCACCGACTGTCCGAAGTACGGACTGCGGTGCAGACCGGAAAGAAATCCTTCGACGACGTGCCGCGCCCGGACCTCCAGCCTGGAAATCCGCGACAGCTCCTCAGGCCGCAAAAATCTTCTGGAGTCTCGGGTCACTCGTCAACTCGCCTTCTTTAGACGGCGTTTCATCCACGAGCCGCCGGATAACGTGGTCGGTTGTAATCCCTTCGCTCTCCGCCGTGAAGTTGGCCACGATTCGGTGCCGCAGCACCGGCGCCGCCAGTTCACGCACGTCGTCGGTCGAGACGTGAGTCCTCCCGTTCAATAGCGCTCTGGCTTTTGCTCCCAGCAACAAGTACTGCACCGCCCGCGGACCGGCTCCCCAGCCGAGCCACTCGTTCACGAACTCCGGTGCGCCGGGCTGGCCGACGCGAGTTTGGCGCACTAGCGCGAGCGCGTACTCAACCACATGATCGGTAGCCGGGACCTGCCGGACGATTTTCTGCAGTTCGAGAATCTCCTGCTGGTTGAGAACCGGCAGGATCTCTTCGGACGTGATGGACGTCGTCTGCTTCGCTATCAGCTTCTCTTCCTGGAAGCTCGGGTAATCGACAAAGACCTTGAACATGAAGCGATCCTGCTGCGCTTCGGGGAGCGCGTAGGTCCCTTCCTGCTCGATCGGGTTCTGTGTCGCGAGGACGAAGAAGGGGTCCGGCAGAACGTGACGCGTTCGGCCGACGGTCACCTGCCGTTCCTGCATCGCTTCGAGCAGAGCGGCCTGCGTCTTCGGCGGCGTCCGGTTGATCTCGTCCGCAAGAATGACGTTGTGAAACAGCGGACCTTCCAGAAAGCGGAATTCGCGGAGCCCCGTCTGTTTGTTTTCCTGCAGCACGTCGGTGCCGGTGATGTCGGCCGGCATCAGGTCGGGAGTGAACTGGATGCGGCTGAAATCCATCGAAAGGCAGCGCGACAGCGTGCTGATCATCAAGGTCTTCGCGAGCCCCGGCACTCCTTCCAGCAGGCAGTGCCCCCGGCTGAAAAGGGCGATCAGAAGCTGATCGATCACGTCCTTCTGGCCGACGATCACCTTGGCCATCTGCTCGCTGATGGCGGCGTAGGCCTTGTTGAGTTTCTGGATCGATTCCTGGGTCGTATCGGCAGGTGCTTTCTCAGACATGGCTGACTGTTATTCTCCTGCGAACAATCCTTCGTACAGGACGGCGGGCGTTCATGTTTGGACGCCGCACGGACTCCGAACGTTCACGGCGAAAACGGGGGACGCCGTCCGGGCCCGCATCGGCGCCGGCCTGCCGTCACTCGTCTCGCCATTCCCCCGGGAGCGCTTGCGCCTCTTATCCTACCGTCACCCGAAAAATCCTGCGACGTCAAAAGTCGAATTCTTGTCTTGAGTTAAGGAAAACCAAGCGGCGTAATTCAGGGCGCAGAGTTCGAGACCGACCTATGGGCGGGGAGGCTGACTCGAATTCTAACGTCCAGCCGGACGATGGGAAGGAGGCCGGCCCCACCTTCCCATCGAGTCGCCGGAATGTCACGCAGACATCACACCGCAGAGCGGTGCATCCCACGGGAGCGCCTGATGCTCGGCGAGGATCGCATCGTACTGTGCCGCGATTTCCGGCGGGAAAGGCGAAGTGCGGCGGATGCGAAGATCGACGTGCGTCCCCATCATCTCGCCGGTCGACGAGAGCACGCCGCCGTCGTCAATCACAAGAAAATGCATGAAATGAAACCGCTTGGCGGAACGCCCGAGCAGCCGCGACCGCAGGGTGACACTCTGCCCCGCATGCACTTCCGCCAGATAGCGCACATGCGCTTCAAGGGCAAACGAACCGGCTTGCTGCGAGATAAAATAATCCCGCGTCATCCCGAACAACTCAAACAGCCCCACAGTCGCGTTACTAAAGAGATGGGTGTACCACATCACATTCATATGCCCCATGTCGTCGAGCCAGTCGCGCGGGATTGCTCGGGTGGCGGTGATCGGGAGGGGTTTTACGTCGTCAATGGAAATCTTCGGCACGGAGGGGGTTCCAGGTCGTGGGGTCGAGCAGATCGTTGCCTCATGAGGAATCGGCATTATGGCTGCTCGGCTCCGCGGTCGAAAGCGTAACGCGCGACGACCGATTGAGGCCGGAATGCCCCTTCTCCGTTTTCGGCCGACAATTTGTGTACTCACCCCGACACTGCCAGTATGATCGCCGATGACGGAAGTGCGTTCCTCCTTGACCTTCCCGTTCGTCGGGGCCGATCAGTCTTGATCAACAATATCGAACGACCACGGAGCGATCACGTGCCTGCACAACATCCCGATTCGGTTTGGACACGATCTGCAATCTCCGCCGCATGGATCTTTGCGTGCATCCTGATCGCGCCGCAGGCCGTGCGCGCCGCGGAACTGAGCGCCGGTGTGGCCGTCGTCGACATCACTCCCCCGCTCGAGCTGCACCCTCCTCTGGGTGGGTACGGCGCGCGGATGAACAAGCCCGCTGTCGGCGTGCACGACCGGATCTTTGCGAAAGTCCTGCTCCTGGTCGATCCCGCCACGAAGCGGCGATTCGCGATCGTCACGGCCGATATGCTTGGCTTTCCTCCGCAGTTCAAGGGTCGCATCCTCGACTTGCTGACGCTGAAAGACGACACCTGGTCCGCCGAGAACATCATGCTGCTTCCGAGCCACTCGCACACCAGCATCGAGATGAACGCCATCAA
>JBFWWA010000495.1:0-4264 GCA_050246455.1 Planctomycetaceae bacterium | reverse complement strand
CTGACGCTCGCCGTGGTCACGGTCGCCATTCCGGCAGCTCTGTATCTCGTCATCTTCAACGGGTCGACATCCTCCTATGTTCCCCTCTCGTACGGGAAGCTCTTCACGGCCGAAGAGCAGCGAAGCGCCGAGCAGTCGTTGATGGAAGCGGGGCTCTCCCAGTTCCGAAGCGAAGGGCGGCAGATCCTCGCGCCGAGAAATGAAGTTGAAAAATACAACAACGCTCTACTGCAGAGCGGAAGCCTCCCGGCGAACTGGGCCGAAGAGCTCGAAAAGAAGCTCGACAAGTCGAACTTGTTCAGCACTCCGGACCAGCTGCAGGCAATGAAAGAGGCCGCACTGGCCAAGGAGCTTCGCCGCGTCATCAAGGCCGGACCGGACTTCGACGACGTCAGCGTCGTCTGGACGCCGGTCAATCAGCGCCGCCCGCGCGGAGCGCGCGGCTCGCGTGTGACCGCTACCGTCAACGTCAAACCGCGAAACGGCCGCGAGCTCTCTCAGCAGCAGGTCCGATCGCTTCGCGCAGCAGTCGCCGGGATGATTCCCGACCTCAGCCCGTCCGATGTCGTCGTCTACGACATGGTGAACTATCAGTCGTATGCCGCAGACAAGGAAGGAGACGCCTACGACAACGGCCTGATCTCCTGGATTCGCGAACATACGCGAACCTACGAAGACAAGATTCGCGACTCGCTGGCGTTTATTCCCGGCGTGAAGGTTTCCGTCACCGTCGACGTCGAGAACCTCAAACGGTCTGTGGAAACTTCGGTCAAGTACGACACTAAAAACTCGATCCCTCGGTTTCAGTCCGACGTGACGCGAACCGAATCTTTCAGCCAGGCTCCCGTGAAGGCTGAGCCGGGGCAAGTGTCGAATCAGCCTCTCAACCTGCAAACTTCCGCGACGAATCAGAAATCGCGTGAGACGAACGACACGCAGACGACGATTCTCAACGCGCCGGCTTCAACGACGATCATGAAGGAATACATCCCGGCTTTCCCGACGAAAGTCTCTGTCGCCGTTGCCATTCCCGAAGACTATTACAAGAAGGCGCTCGAGAAACAGTCGGCCGAAGGGGGACAGGCGAAGAAGATTGATCAACTGCAGGCCGAGGTAGCGACGACGGTCAAGGAAATGGCCGCGAGGGCAATTCCCAACGGCAATCCGGAACAGATCAGCGTTTCGACCTTCGTGCAGGTCGACCCGGATGTGCCGAAGATCGAAACATCGACGCTCGATACCGTGAATTCACTCGCCAGCCAGTGGGGCGGCACGGTCGGGCTCGCAGTTTTCGCGCTGTGGGCGCTCATGATGCTCCGCAAGGGTATGCCGAAGGCGCCTCCGGAAGAGCCGCCGATGCCGGCTGCAATGCCGACCGCGGGCATGCCGAATCTCGCACCCGCCACAACGGCGACGATCAACATCGGCGCCATGGAGGAAGACACCGGTCCACGAGAGACGACGGAACGCGATTTACTGCAAGGAATGGTCCGAGACAACCCCGAAGCGGCCGCCGCCGTTCTCAGCAAGTGGCTGCAGGCCGCGAAATAAGCAGTCAGCATTCCGCGATCAGCCGGATTCGAAACAGGACAGAAACGAACCTCGTCAACTTTGTCGATGACTTCTGGTCTTTCGACTTTGGACTTGGATTAAGCAATGGATAACGTTCGAAAAGCCGCCATCATGCTGCTGAGCCTCGACAAGCCCCTGGCGGCCGAGGTGCTCAGTCAACTTCCGCGCCCGATGGTCGAAGCGGTAACGCTCGAGATCGCAAAGCTCGACGATGTCACGAAGGAACAGCAGGAAGCGGTGATCCGCGAGTTCAAGGGAATGGCAAAAGATCGCGGCTTCATCGAACGGGGAGGCATGGACCTCGCCAACGACCTTCTCAAGCAAAGTCTCGGTCAGGAGGGAGCCGGCGAGATCCTTGCGAACGTACGGAACTCGATGAACTCGGTTCCATTCGGTTTCCTGCACAAGGCGGGCGCCGACAACCTCGTCACCTTCATCACTGACGAACATCCGCAGACGATTGCGCTCATCATGTCTCACCTTCCCGCCGGCCTGGCGGCGGAAGTTCTGAGCGCGCTCCCCTCGAACAAGCAGCTCGAGGTAATTCGCCGCGTCGCGAACATGGAGCAGACAAGCCCTGAGGTCATCCGGGATGTCGAGGCGGGTCTCGAGAGCCGTATGACCTCGACGTTCAATCAGCAGCTGGAAAAAGCAGGCGGCGTGCCGATGGTTGCGCAGATCCTGAACGTGACCGACCGGATGACGAACAAGGGAATTCTCGAGAACCTCGAACAGGAAGACGCGGAGCTGGTCGACGAGATCAAGCGACTCATGTTCGTGTTCGACGACCTGCTCAAGCTCGACGACAAAGCCATTCAGGCATTGCTCAAGGAGGTCGAGAACAATCAGTGGGCGGTTGCGCTCAAGGGTGCATCCGAAGAGATCAAACAGCGGATTCTCGGGAATCTCTCGCAACGTGCCGCGGATCTTCTCAAAGAGGAAATGCAGTACCTCGGTCCGGTCAAAGTCAGCGACGTCGAAGCGATGCAGTCGCAGATTGTCGACGTGGTCCGCAGACTCGAAGACTCGGGCGAAATCGAGGTCAGCAGCGGCGAAACCGAACAGTACGTCAGTTAATTCTCATCGTTGGATTGCACTGGCATGGAAGCCAAGGAATCAGCGCGGCTGCTCAAGGCCCACGACATTCGTGGACTGGGTTCGAAAGTCGCATTCAACTTCGAAGACATTCGCGGTCGCTGCGACGCGTATGTTGAACAAGTCCGCCAGCAGACGCGCAGCATGCTGGAATCCGCGGCTGCAGAAGCCGACGAAATCCGCCGCAAGGCGCATCAGGAAGGGTTGATGGCCGGCCGCCGCGAAGGAATGAACCAGGCGGACGCGCAGATCTCGCAAGTTGCCACGCGCTCCGCCGACGAAAAATTGCGCACCGCACTGCCGGCATTACAGCAAGCGGCGTACATGCTTCGTCAGGAACGGGACCGCTGGCTCGCCGCCTGGGATCAAGCAGCAGTCCGATTGAGCACCGCTGTCGCGGAAAAGCTGATTCGCTCCGAGCTCAGCAACCGGCCGGAACTCGCAAAGGGAATGCTGGCGGCGGCACTCGAATTGGCGGTCGGAAGCCCACAGATTCGAGTACGCCTCAATCCCGTCGATCATACGAGCCTCGGTGTTGGTGCAGAAGACGTCGTTCGCGCGCTGGCCGGTTGCGGACAAGCGACACTCGTTGTCGACGAAACAGTCACTCAGGGTGGATGCGTTATTGATACGGACCACGGACAGATTGATGCCCGCATCGAAACACAGCTCGAGCGCATCGTCGCCGAACTGGTTGCGATTGAAAGCTGATCCTGAGACTACAAGAAGAACTCTCACACCATGCTTGTCGACGAACTCCATCTGCAGCAGATTCTTCCCTTCGCATTGAACGGACACGTCACCCGCATTGTGGGTCTCACGGTCTCGGTCGCGGGGTTTCCCGCGCCGCTCGGTTCGATCTGTCGAATTGCCAGCGAGAACGGCACGCCGGTTGACGCCGCCGTCGTCGGCTTTCAGGGAGACGACACGCTGCTGCTCGCATACGGCGAGTTGAACGGCGTTCGTCGCGGCAATCGCGTCGAGTTGATTCAATCGGTCCCGGGCGTGCGCGTCGGCGAGAGTCTGCTCGGGCGAGTGCTCGACGGCCGCGGTCGGTTTATCGACGGCCTTCCGCCTGCGGCACGTCCGCATCGAGTCCGATTGCACGCCGACCCGACCGCACCCCTCCAGCGTCCGCGGATCGATTCACCACTCAGCACCGGGGTTCGATCGATCGACGCGCTGCTCACGTGCGGCAAGGGGCAACGGCTCGGAATTTTTTCGGGAAGCGGCGTCGGGAAAAGCACGCTGCTCGGCCAAATGGCACGCTCCAGCTCGGCCGATGTGAACGTCATCGTGCTCGTCGGCGAACGAGGTCGCGAAGTCCGCGAATTCATGGAGAAGGATCTCGGTCCGGAGGGATTGGCCCGCAGCGTCGTGGTGGTCGCGACGAGCAACGAGCCGGCCCTGGTCCGACTGAACGCGGCCTTTCTCGGGACGGCTGTCGCCGAATTCTTCAGAGACAGTGGACGCGACGTCCTGTTAATGATGGACAGCGTCAAGCGATTCGCGTTAGCCCAACGGGAGATTGGACTTGCGGCGGGAGAGCCACCGGCGACCCGGGGCTATCCCCCCAGTGTATTCGCCATGTTACCCC
>JBFWWA010000494.1:0-4278 GCA_050246455.1 Planctomycetaceae bacterium | reverse complement strand
GACCAACGTCGACTTCGACGGTTCCGCAATCGGTGCGACGTACAATTCGAACTCGCTCAGCGCGCAGGTCCCCTTCACCGAACGACCGGGGCCGTTGATCGGCAGGTTCGGATCGTTGAGAAGTTCGAGGCGGACGGCCGTGACGCTGTCTGCCTTGGTTTTCACCGCAAACGACGTCGTGTGCTTCGTCGGCGCGTAACCTTGCGCGAGAATCGAGCCGTCCGCAAGTTGATAGTGCTTCTGCCCGCCGGTGAGATCTTCCTCTTCCGGCTGCACGACCGTCCATTCCGGCTGGTTGCCGCGCACGGAATCTTCCCAGCGTGCCATCCGCTCGGCCCAGTCGGCGGTCTTGTGCTGAAGGTCGAGTTCGATCTCGCGGATGCCGTTGAAGATCTCTCCGCGGCGCATCTGCTCGTCGGGGGTGTAGGCAGCGATGTTCGCCTCGTGGTCGTTATTGAGGAACGCGAACATCTTGTAATACTCTTCGTGCGTCAGCGGATCGTACTTGTGCGTATGACATTGGGCGCACTGAATCGTGAGACCGAGAACGCTCTTGCCGATTGCATCCATCCGGTCGAACATCGCTTCCATGCGGAACTGTTCGGGGTCGATTCCCCCTTCCTCGTTGCACATCGAATTCCGCAGGAAGCCGGTAGCGACGATCTGATCCTGCGTCGCGTTCGGCAGTTGATCGCCGGCGATCTGCTCGATGATGAACTGGTTGTACGGCAAGTCGCGATTGAGGGCATTCGTCACCCAGTCGCGGAAGAACCAGACCTGGCGCGACTTGTCTTTCTCGTAGCCGTCGGAATCGGCGTACCGTGCCGCATCAAGCCATTGCCGTCCCCACTTCTCGCCGTAGTGCGGCGAGGCGAGCAGCCGTTCGACCTGCTTTTCGTACGCATCGGTGCCGGAATCGTTCATGAACGCGTCGACTTCCTCGGGCGTCGGCGGAAGCCCGATCAGATCGAGACTGAGTCGTCGCAATAACGTGACGCGGTCCGCCTCCGGCGAGGGAGCGAGCTTTTCTTTCTCAAGCCGCGCGCGGACGAACAGGTCGATGGTGTTCCGCACACCGGATGGATCGGAGACGGTCGGAACCTGCGGTCGAACCGGCGGCGAGTAAGACCAGTGAGACGACCATTTTGCTCCCTGTTCGATCCACTGTTTGAGGAGCGCAATCTGGGCATCGGAAAGCTTCTTCTTCGAGGCCGGCGGCGGCATCACCTCGTCTGGATCCTGGGAGAGAATCCGGCGCAGCGCCTCGCTCTGATCCGGCTTGCCCGGGACGAATGCGGCATGCCCGTCCTTCGCCGCGAACGCACCCTCCTTGATGTCGAGCCGGAGGCCCGCTTCACGCTTTTTCTCGTCCGGTCCGTGGCAGTCGAAGCAGGTGCTCGAAAGGATCGGCCGGATGTCGCGAGTGAAATCGACATCGGCGGCGAGGAGCGGAGGAGAGAGACTCAGAACCAGCGGGATTGCCAGCCCCGCGACCACGCAGAATGTCCGGCAGGATGGATGGATCAGCATCCACTTATTACACCACACGCCCCCCCCTTTTTTCCAGCCGAGGAACGGCCGCAGAATTCGCGGGGTGGGCTGTGCCTCCAGCTTCCGGCGATTTGGCATCCAGCCATCAATTCGGGGTGGGCACAGCTGACCCTGTTTAATACAGCCCGACGGCAACCGGGCCGAACTGGTACGACGGCTGCGGCGCTTTCTGGTGCCGGCCCAGCAAGCGCCGCTCGGCGGGGGGACGTGCCAGCAGGTGCAGCCCCTGATTCCAGCGGAGAGGCGTTCCGATTCGTCCGGCATCAAAACTCGGCCAGCGCGAAAGAATCTCCCGCCAGGCCGCGTCTCGCGCGCCGCGGCGGACATGGATTGGATCGAACCCGTACCACTCGCCGCGCGGCTCGATGACATGCGCATCAAAATGGCGGCCGAGTTCGAGGAGCCGCGCGTTGAGCTCTCGCGCACGCGTTTGCATGTCTCCCCAGGCCGGTCCGCTGCCGGGAAAAAAGATGGCGCGCGTCAGGTGATATCGAAATGCCGACAGCCGCTCGACGCTCGCCATCGGCAGCAGTGTGAGCACTATTTCCGCGCGGCGTTCCGCGAGCCGGCGGCAACACTCCGCGACCCAGCCGCTGATCGTCTCCGGCGTCGAGCCGTAGATCAGATCGTTCCCCACGTCGGTAATCAGCGCGGACATCGGCGCGTCGATGTTTCCGTCCCGATCGAGATCCTGCCAGAGTCCGCACGCCGTAATTGCGGGGAGCGAACGAACGAGAACCCTGCTCCACCGGCCGTACGAACGTCCGTGCCCGTGAGCTGCGTAGACGAAGAGCGGCCCGTCCCACGCCCCGCCGATCCGTCCGACAATCCGCGGAAACGACTGCGTCAGATTACTGGCGCCGAGCAGAACGATTCGCCGCATGACTTTTGCTCACTTCGCGCGCCGCCAGCCGGTTGCGTCGATGCGGCGGAATTCCGATTCGATGTCGGAGCCTTCGTAGAACGACAGCCAACCGTTGAGTTTCTTCGTTTCCCCCGGCTTGCAGTCGCCGAATGTCGGATCGCTATGCAGGCAAGGACACGGAGCGTTCGCCCATCCGCGGCTGCACGGATCCCACGCGGTAATCACCCACCGATTCCCGGCCGCCGACCGGCAGGCGACGTACGGCTCAGAGATGACTTTATTGTCGTTCGTCTGAGCGGCGAACTCCGGGGCCATCTTGAGCATCACGCAGTTCTGCACCTTGAGATTGCCGATCATGTCCGGGGAATTGTTCGCAAGCCACATCTCCATACGGACCGCGTCTCGGCCGGGGACGATGCGCGTGCCGAATGTCACATTGTTCGGCAGCGTACGCTCGCAGACAAGGCATTGGTTTGCTTCGCGGCGCCATTCGAGTTGTTCGAGCGGAATTGACTGCTTCGTCCACATGGTGTCGACGTGTGTGTGCGCGAGATACAAGAGCCCGAATTCACTCTCGTGGTCGCGGCGAATGGCTTCCGGGACGTCCACAACGACGTACGCCTTCTCGTCCCACGGCAGAAAAACGCTGACTTTCGTTTCGCGTTGCGGCCGAATCGCTCCTTCCAGAAAACCGATGCGGGGATGCCGCCCGCCAGGATACGGCAGTACGACGAGGGGAGCATCGGCGGCGCGCTTCGGCTTTGTTTCGGGGCGGATGCCGAACCGCTTCAGGGCCGCAGAAACTTCGTCAACGGAGAGACCCGTCGCCGTGCGAATTTCCGGCAAGCTGAAACCATGATGCCAGACCATATTCTCAAGCCATGCTTTGAGGTCCGCATCGTCGCGGGGTCTGCGAAAGTCATCCCGGGAGGATTTGCTCTCGAGCGCTTTCTTCCGATCGGCGATCACCCCCTGCGGATCGCGCGGCGCCACTTTCGGATCGACGTACTTCGCGAGATCGCGCAGCGCAACCACGCGGAACTCCTCGTCCGCAAGATGCTTCATGTACTCCTCGAACCGCTCGATCGATGAATGAACCCACGGATGCGCGACATCCGGCACGCCATGAAACTGCAGCACGGCGATCCTTCCGAACTGCGCCTGCGCCACCGCCCGCTTGAAATCTTCAAGCGTCCAGTCCGGGCGTGCGTCGCCCGCCGACGGGATCATAAGGGGATGGTCGAAACCGGGTTCGTATGCAAAACCGTTTCCATTCTTGTAGGGAAACTCCGGGGCTCCGCCGCGGCGTGCAAACAGAATTCCAAGCTCCTCGAGGATCGGCAATGCCCCCGGATCGATCGCGTTGCCGGGGTACGCGAAGCTTGTCGTTCTGGGAATGCCGAACTCGGCGCAGCGCGAATTGATGGCTTCCACCTGCTCTTTCAGCCGGGGCAGGTTGACGTTGGTGACTCCCATGTGATCGCGCGTGTGGTTCCCGATCTCGAACCCATCCTGATGAAGGTGCGCAATCTCTTCCCAGGTCATGTAGTTCTGCTTGTCGGTCTTGAACTCAAAGCCTTCGGTAACGAAAAACGTCGCCCCGAATTTGTGCTTGAGGAGAATCGGCCGGACGACCGTGAAGTGCGACTTGACCGAATCGTCGAAAGTGAGCGCGACGAGCTTATCGGGAATCGGTTCGAGAGCCAGCGCGCTTGCTGCCGAGAGAAAGGCTGTGAACACAAAACTTGTCGTGAAGGTCATGTGGCCCATGAATGTTCCTTCCGAGTGAGACTCCCGCCGGTTGCGACCGATGGGCTTGAGGGCAGATTTCCGCTATGTCGACTCCATCTGGTGCAGCAGTA
>JBFWWA010000493.1:0-4283 GCA_050246455.1 Planctomycetaceae bacterium | reverse complement strand
TTCCGGCGTCATCGGGGCGGAGCTGTCGACGAATATCGTGCTGATACTCGGGCTCGCAAATCTGATTGCGGACGGTTTCAGCATGGCGATCGGCAATTACCTCGGCACGAAGGCCGAGCAGGAAGCGATCCAGCGGGCCCGGAAGATCGAGGAATCGCATGTCGATCAAATTCCCGACGGAGAGGTCGAAGAGATTCGTCAGATCTTCCGGCAGAAGGGCTTTGAGGGAAAGCTGCTCGAACGCGCGGTTGAAGTCATCACCGGCGATCGGAAGCTGTGGGTCGAAACAATGCTGAAGGAGGAGTGGGGGCTTTCGTTGTCGCCGGTTTCTCCCGCCCGGTCGGGTCTGGCGACGTTTGCTGCGTTTGTCGTCGTCGGCTTTGTGCCTCTCTTTCCCTTTACCATCTCGAGTTTGCTCGACCTCAGCGATCGCACCGCCTTCGCGTTGAGTATTGGCTTCACGGCCGTCACATTTTTCGGCGTGGGGGTTCTCAAAGCGAAGTATGTCGCCGAGAGCTGGTTCCGCGCGGGATTCGAAACATTGCTGATGGGAGGGGGAGCGGCGATACTGGCGTACCTCGTCGGACTGGCACTGCGTGGATTCGGCGGAGCATAACTTCCGTTCCTGAATCCCGACGCCCCGAATCCGGAGCCTGAATCATGCAGAACAAGACGATCTTCAAGCGGATCCTCGATCGCGAGATTCCCGCCGATATCGTTCACGAAGATGAGCAGTGCATCGCTTTCCGGGATGTGAACCCGCAGGCGCCGACGCACGTGCTGATCATTCCCCGCAAAGAAATACCGTCTCTGGCGGAGCTCTCCGACGATGATCAGGCGCTCGCCGGTCATCTGTTGCTCACGGCCAGCAAGCTGGCAGCAAAGCTGGGACTCGAGAACGGCTACCGGACGATCATCAACTGCGGTCGCGAAGGGGGGCAGACGGTTGATCATCTGCATGTCCATCTCCTGGGCGGACGTCGGCTCGATTGGCCCCCCGGTTGATGCGGTGGTGCTGCCGATTTCCGGCAGACGATTCGCCCCGGCCGAAGTCCCTGTTATGATCGGAACCCGATGATCGCTCCGTTCGACCGACGGGCTCCCAGCATGTCGGCGAACCGGGCGGCGCGCACGAAAGGTGACAAAGACATGGCTGATTCCATTTCTACGGCAGCACGACCGGCGGTCGTTACGATCCCGAAGTCGGCCGGAGCGCGCCGAGTCGCCGCCGGCGCAATCGTCGTTGCAAGTCTCGGGGCGATCCTGTGGGCGCAGGGAGGAAACGAGCGGCTTTCGGGCGAAACGATGACTCGAGCGGCGGACGTGTTCCTGAAGTCTCTTCCCGCCGAACAGAAAACGAAAGCGACGTTCGCGTACGACGACGCGGAGCGAATCAACTGGCATTTTATTCCGCGCCCGCGGAAAGGACTCCCGCTCAAAGAGATGCGCCCGAAGTCGCTCGCTGCCGCGCAGCAGCTGATTTCGACCGGACTTTCATCGGCCGGTTACGACCAGACGATGAACGTCATGAGCCTGGAGGAAGTGCTCTACCTGCTGGAAGCGGGAGATCGAGCGGAACGTCGCGAACGGAGAGATCCCGAAAAGTATTTCGTGAGCATCTTCGGCGAGCCGTCACTCAAGGGGACGTGGGGGTGGCGGATCGAGGGGCATCATCTTTCGCTCAATTACAGCATCCGCGACGGCGAAATCGTCGCGACAACGCCGGAGTTCTTCGGCGCGAACCCGGGGAAAGTACTTGCCGGCCCGAACCGCACGCTGCGCGTTCTTGCTCCCGAGGAAGACATCGCACGGCAGATTCTGAAGATGAGCACTGAAGACCAGAAGGCGAAATTGCTCGTCGATCGAAAGGCTCCGGGGGACATCCGGGGGGGCGGCGCACCGCAACCCGACGTGACAGCTCCCGCCGGGATCGCACTTTCCGAAATGAGCTCCGACCAGCAGCAACTCGTCGGCGAACTGCTGCAGGAGTACCTCAAGAACATGCCGAGCGAGATCGAGAAGCGGCGGACGGCGAAGATCGACGCGGCCGGCCGCGAGAAGATCTACTTCGGCTGGTGGGGCGGGTCGGAAGTCGACCAGCCGCATGCTTACCGCGTACAGGGACCCACGTTCCTGATTGAATACAACAACACGCAGAATGATGCGAACCACGTTCATTCAGTCTGGCGCGATCTTGCGGGGGACTTCAATGTTCCTCTGAAGAAGTAGGCACCAGCCGTCGGGCTTGCAGCGTCCGGTGAGGAATCAGGTGGCGGATCGCGACCTGCGGAGAGCGCAGGGAAGGAAGTTTTATGAGCCGCACGATGTCGCAGCCGCGGATTGCCTCCGCATACAGCGAACGTTTTCCGCGCTCGGCGGAATTGTATCGACAGGCGGCGGGGGTCTTTCCGAACGGCGTCACCCACGATGCGCGCTATCTCAAGCCGTTTCCTATTTTTGTCGACCGCGCGCGCGGCTCACGAAAATGGGACGTGGACGGCAACGAGATTGTCGATTACTGGGTGGGTCATGGGGCGCTGCTTCTGGGGCATGGCCACCCCGCGGTTGTGAGCGCCGTCGAGCGGCAGGTCGCGCTCATGACGCATCCGGGGGCGAGCCACGCGCTCGAAATCGAGTGGGCCGAATGGATCCGCAAGCTCGTCCCTTCCGCCGAAAGGGTTCGCTTCACGAACAGCGGAACCGAAGCAACGTTGATGGCCCTCCGCGTGGCACGCATTGTTTCGGGCAAGACGAAAGTCATCAAATTCATCGGCCACTTCCACGGCTGGCATGATGCACTCATTCCGGGGGCGGAGCCTCCGCATGACACGGGGGATTATCACACACCCGGCGTGACGGACGGCGTCTTCGATGACCTTGTGTTTGTCCCGCCGAATGATCTTGCGGCGCTTGCCGCGGCGGTCGATGAGCATGATCCCGCCTGCGTGATCCTGGAAGGAAACGGAGCAAGGTGGGGTGCGGTGCCGATGCGAGCGGATTTTCTCCAGGGAGTTCGCGCGCTGACCGAGAAAAAGAACGTGATCTTCATTCACGATGAAGTGATCACCGGCTTTCGCGTTCATCCGGGCGGATTCCAGGGACATTGCGGCATCAAGCCCGATCTGAGCACGTTCGCAAAAGTTCTGGCAGGTGGTTTGCCGGGAGGTTGCCTGGCGGGGCGAGCGGATCTGATGCAGGCCCTCGCCTACGAGAACCCGCTCGGCCGAAAGATGAAGCATCCCGGAACATATAACGGGAATCCGCTGTCTGCGGCGGCGGGAATCGCCGCACTCTCGATTGTGGCGGAAGGAACTGCCTGCCGCGCCGCAAATGAAATCGCCGCGTCGCTGCGAGCAGCGCTCAATGAACTCTTCGCTCGCAAGAGCGTTTCGTGGGTGGCCTACGGCGACTTTTCGGCAATCAAGATTCATCCCGTGTACGACGGACCGGCGCCGACGGGTGACGATTTCCTTCCGTACGGCGGCGATTATCGGAAGCTCGACTGCAAGTTTGACTCGGAACTTTCGCACGCGTTTCGTTGTGCGCTGCTGTTGGGTGGAGTGGACTGGATGGGCTGGGGTGGCAGTACCTCGTCAGCTCATGGTCAGGATGACATTGATCGAACCGTCTCCGCGTTCGCGAATGCGATCGACCTCTTGCGTGAAGACGGCCTCGTGGAATAGCGGTTCCTATGGCAACGCCGGTCTGTCCCAGTTGTCGTGCCGATCTCGAAGCGGATCTGGTTGCGAGCACCGGCCGGGCGGAGTGTCCCTTCTGTGGAGCGGATCTCGCCGGAGTCGAGTTTCCCGCGGAACCGGAATTCATCCCGCCTCCGCCCACGGACGAAACGACGGAGGAGACGAACGACAGCCCCGTCGAGGAGGATGTCGAGGAATCGCCATCCGTTCTCGCCGTCGATCGACCGATTCCGCCCGGCAGCCGGATTCAGATTGTCGAATCGACCGGGGAGCGGCGCGTATTCTTCCTGCCGGCCGGCGGAAAGACAGGGGGCATCGGATTCTTCGCGGTCGTCTGGAATGGATTCATGCTGGTTTTTACTACCGCAATGGCAGCCGGCTTCAAGCAGAAAGGGGGAGATGCACCGATTGTGGTGCTGATTCTCTTCCTCGCACTTTTCTGGTCGGTCGGGCTCGGGTTCGTTTACGTCTGGGTGCGGATGCGGTTTACGCGGACGTTTCTACTGCTCGAACGAGAGCAGTTCGTCGTGCAGCGAATCCTCTTCGGCAAGAAGAAGATTACTGAAACGTACATCGGGCCTGATT
>JBFWWA010000492.1:0-4284 GCA_050246455.1 Planctomycetaceae bacterium | reverse complement strand
GGCGTCGTTCCCCCAGAGCATTCCTCAGGCCGCCCCATTCTTCCATCGCTCGTGATGCGCGCGAATGACCTCGATGATTGCCGGTCCGTTGTCGACTGTGATCGGAATGTCCATATCTTCCGGACTGGCAAGCGGGCAATCGGGCTGCAGCATCGACTTCCGGCACCAGTCGACAAGCTCCGAATACATGTTGCCGACAAGAATGAACGGCGTGTCGTGCAGCTTACGAACTTGGAGCAACTGCCAGATCATCATCATTTCGAGAACCGTTCCTATTCCCCCCGGGACGACGACGAAGGCGTCGGAAACGAGGACGAAGTGATGCAGCCGCGTGAAGAACGTTCGATGTTCGAACGCTTCGGTAACGAAGGCGTTCACGTCCTGCTCGAACGGGAGCTCAACCCGAATACCCAGTGACTGCTTCGCTCCGGTCGGATCGGCTAACTGCACTCCTTCATTCGCCGCCTGCATCAGCCCGGGGCCGCCGCCGGTGACAATATCGCATCCCAGTCGGGTCAGTTCCGCGGCGAGATCGCGGATTGCCAGGTAGACCCAGTGATCCTTCGCCACACGGGCGGAGCCGAAGATGGTCACTCGATAGCGTTCCCTCCGCGACGGCTGCAGACGCGTCAGGTTGTTGACGACGTTCCACAAACCAAGGATCGATTCCACGAGCACTTCCTTGACCGCGTTCTCGTCCGCAAGGCTGACGCGTTCCGAAGAGCTCGAAGAGGGGGTGTTTTGATTCAATGGCTATTCCTTGACTTGGGTGATGGATTTCAGAAGCACTCCGGCTGACCGGTGGTCGACAGCACGGACCGCCACCAGCCGCTGGACGGGTCGAGACGCTTGGTCTGCGCTGAAAGCAGCTCGATCGGAACGTGAATGAAGCGTTCATGCAGGAAGCCGATGATCAGCCCGGTCTTCCCGGCCATCGCGGCGTGCACTGCGTTTCGAGCAAAGAGATCGCAAAGGATTGCATCCTCGCAGTTCGCAGGACGGCTGCGAACCTGATAGCTGGGGTCGAAATAGCGGAGCACGATGGGAATTCTTTCCGACTGGAAATACTCCTCGATCTTCTCCCGAAGCAGCAAGCCGATGTCTTTCAGGCGAACGTTTCCTGAGGCGTCTCGTTGGCCCGAAGCACCTTCACACAAGTCCTGCCCGGCCCCTTCAGCGACGGCGATCACAGCATGTGAGGAACTCTGCATCCGCGACTTCAGTGCCGAGAGAAACCCCGCGAGTGAGAACGGCACTTCCGGAATGAGCGCGAAGTTGACGTCCTGACTTGCGACGGTCGCTCCCGCGGTGATGAATCCCGCGTGACGTCCCATCAGCTTGACGAGGGCGATGCCGCCGGGGGTACTGATGGCCTCCGTATGGGCACACTCAATGACGCGGCGGGCCTCCTCCACTGCCGTCATGAATCCGAAACTCCGCGTTACGAAACTGATGTCGTTATCGATTGTTTTCGGAACACCAACAACCGCCAGTCTGTAGCCGCGCCGACGGGATTCCTGAAAGAGTTCAACGGCGCCGCGTTGCGTTCCGTCTCCGCCGACCGTGAACAGAATGTTGATTCCGCGACGAATCAGGTTATCGACGGCGGCCGAGATATTGACCGGCCCGCGCGACGTCCCCAGCAGCGTTCCGCCCCGCTGATGAATATCGCGGACGATGCGCGAATCGAGCGCGATCGGTTCCTCCCTGCAATGCGGGTCGAGCCCGGAATATCCGGCTCGAAACCCAAGGACGTTTTGAACTCCGTAGCCGTGGTAGAGTTCAAGGACAATCGAACGGATGACGTTGTTGAGACCGGGGCACAACCCCCCGCACGTGACGATTCCGGCGCGCGTCTGCGCCGCGTTGAAATAGAGATTCGCGCGCGGGCCGGCCAGTTCGAACTGCAGTCCGGCGTCACGATCGGACTCAATCTGTTCCGGGATTCGAATGCAGTCGCTCACCGTGTGTGCATACGGTGACGCGATTTCCGGAACCCCCAGCGATTCGATGCGGCTCATGTCAGCAGTCTCCAGATCCGCCATGGGCGACCGTGCCCGCTGTAACGGCTTCCTCAAACTCCCTGACGGCGGCGTCAAGATCCAGATGCCGGCCCAGGTATCCCGTCCGTTCTTCGACCCCCTCGGCGCGAAGCAGGTCGCGCGATCGGGCGTGCGCCTCGACAACGCGCATTGCTACTCCCCGGTCTCCCAATTCCTGAGAGAGCGCAACGAGCATGCGTGCTCCAGCGACGTCGACTGTCGGCGAGTTGGAAAGATCGCATATCACCAGCCGGAGATCCGGCTTCGATGCTGAACCTGTCAGGATGAAATTGCGCACATGCTCCACATTGAAGTAAAGCAGCGAGCCTTCAATGCGGAAGATCATCACGCCCGGCAGGGGCTCGTTGTCGGGATGACGCTCCATGTCGGAATAGCGACGCGATCCGGGAATGCGGCCGAGGATGGCGACTCGCGGGCGTGCCGCACCGCGCAACAACATCAGGATCGAAACAATGACCGCCAACAAAACTCCGCGCAGAATTCCGAAGACAAGAACGCCTGCGAAGGCCGACATCGATATCGCAAACTCGTAGCGGCTAACACGATACAAGTGCCGCAGATCGCGGATATTGATCAGTCCTCGCACCGCCACAAGCACGATGGCCGCAAGGGCGACGTTCGGCAGGTTCGCCAGAAGGCCGGTCAGAAACAGCAGGCATACCGCGAGCGTTATCGACGCGAACACGAGAGCGAGCGGCGTCTTTGCGCCCGCTTTGTCGTTGACGGCCGACTGGGAAAGCCCGCCGGCGACCGGGAAACCCTGCGCGAATGCGACCGCCAGGTTCGCGGCTCCCAGACCCAGCAGTTCCGTGCGAGGCGAGATGTCGTATCCGTTCTTCATTGCAAGCGCGCGTGCCGCCGACACCCCTTCGATGTACGCAAGCAGGAAACATGCGGCCGCCATCGACACAATTCCGTCGATGTCGCGCAGCCGGAGCGACGGCACGGTGAAATGCGGCAATCCCTGCGGGAGAATCCCGACGGTTGAGACGCCGCGCTGGTCCAAGGAAAACAGCGAGACCGCTGCAATGGTAAAACCGATCACGCCGAGCGCAACCGGACGTCCCGGGAGCATTCGTTCGCCCGCGAGCAAAGTTGCGAGCACGACCAGGCCGAACGACAGCACAACGATGTTTGTATCGCCGAGCTGAGAAACCAGAACGGCGATCCGTTCAAAGAAATGATCGCCTCCGCCCGGCACACCGAACAGCTTCGGAAGCTGCGTCATGGCGATCGTCAGCGCCGCCCCGGCCTTGAAGCCGAGGAGTATCGTCTCGCTGATGAAGTTCACCAGTGCACTCAACCTCAGAACGTAGGCGACGGCACACAGGATGGCCACCATCAGTGCAGCAAGAGAGGCGATGGCGATCGAACGTTCGGGAGAGTCAACAGCCATTCCGCCGATGGTCGCACCGACGAGCAGAGAAATCGCGGATGTCGGACCGATTGCCAGTTGGCGCGATGTCCCGAGGAGTGCGTAGAAGAGTCCGGCGACAAGGTAGCAGTAAATTCCATTTTGCGGCGGGAGTTCCGCCAGTGTCGCGTAGGCCATGGCGACAGGAATGGCGTAGGCCGCCAGAGTGATGCCGGCAACCGCGTCGTGCCGGAACCATTCGGGGCGATAAACCATAAACCAGCGTTTCGCTGCGCGTTGGTCGCCGGAGGAAGCCTGCACTCCCGCTGAATTGGCCCAACGATCTTGCGAACCGGTCGTCATGGCAGTGCTTCCGCATCCCGCTCCGCAGGTCGTGCGACGACTCCGTTTTCCCGTTCCAGAATGAAATCCAGGTTTTCCGCCAGCATGACAATCACATCCCAGTTCTCGCTGACGATATCCTGAGCATGAGCGAGGTTGTTTCTCAGATTCTCAAGTTCCGAAGCCATCGCTTCCAGCCGCCGCCTGGAATCGAATTGCGTCAAGCTGCGCAGCTGCGGATTGCGGCTGACGATCGTCGCCTTGTCGGAAAGCTGCAGGCAGTCGATCAGTTCCGCTTCAAACCCACGACGAACGCGCTCCGCCACCAGTGTCTCCGCTTTCCGAATGCGACTTTCCGTAAGGTGTCCCCTCCATTGCTCGTCCGGCAAGAGGCCGTCGATGAGTTTTGTAAATCGCATCTCGATGATCGTGACGATTCCAAACAGCCACATTCGGACCGGCGGTTTCTGCATGTCGCTCCGGCTGACGATTCCGCCGACTCGCCCGAGTACGGAAACGAACAGA
>JBFWWA010000491.1:0-4297 GCA_050246455.1 Planctomycetaceae bacterium | reverse complement strand
CGCGATGTACGACCGATAAATCCGGAAGAATCGTGCGCGATTCCGACGGAATTGCTTCAGGCGCGAATCTTTCGCTGCCGAATAGTTATCAGGCGAAGCACCTCTCCCGCGCCGCCGGCCAAAACCGGCTTCCGTTCCCCCGGATCACGGGCGCCATGCATGCTTGAACCTGACGAATCGCCGTCGCTCAATGACGACGGACCGACATTGGCGGCGTTCTTTGACGAAGCCGCGGACGTCACACATCCGTCTGTGCAAACGCCGGCGATTCTCCCCGGCAGCCGCGAAGACTGGGCTTCGGAAATCATCGAAAGCATTCTCCGTGCGGCGCATCGCCTGCGCGGACTGCTCGCATCGCATTTCGGATCGTTCGGACTGAGCGACGTGCGCTACTCGGTGCTCCGCATTGTCCGTGAACATGCACCGCTTGGCTGCACGCAGGCGGAAGTGGCGCACCGGCTCGATCAATCGGAATCGAGCGTCAGCGCGCTCATCGAACGGATGCGCGAGTCCAGCCTCATCTATCGGCTGCGATCGAAAACCGACCGTCGCAAACGCGTTCTTATTCTCACCGATCTCGGACGGAGACTGCTGGCCGAAACCGAGCTGCAGCACGGGAAACGCTCCGCTGAGCTGCTGTCGCAGCTCGAGCTGCCGCAGCTCGAACAGCTCGCATTGTCGTTGAGATCGCTCTGCGAAGAGCTCGCGCGGGCAGAAAACTCGCCCGCCGCGAACAGCAACGCACCGATACCATCACAACCTTACTTGCGAGCGGCGGAGCTTGTTGAACCGGCGGAGCTGCATCGACACCGCCCCGTCGCCTGAAAGCAATCGGCGGCAAGTGCGATCAGGATGAGAGACGTGAAGTTGACAGGGATTGTCACGCACAAATCGCGATCGTGGGCGGCACGCCGCGAAAAGGGCGTGGTCCGCTCGAATTCGCCCACCCTCGATGAAGACTCAGACGGCGTTCGGGAACTCGAACCAGTTCCCGCTGCGGTTCCGAGGCACGCTTCGCTTTGCCCGGGCCACCCGGCGCATGGCGTTCGCTCGCTCGCGGTTTTCACGTTCGCAGTTGCAATCGCGCTATTGTCATCAGGCTGCTCGCGCCCCTTCTGGCGGAAGCAGGCGGACCTCGACTCGTACACTCTCGCCTACGAGAAACAGAACGATCCGCTGTGGGACGTGCCGCGCGTCGAGATCCTGCCCGATCCTTCAAGCCGGTTTTACGACGTCTATGATCCCGACTGCGGTCCACTCCCTCCCGACGATCCTGCCGCGCACGTTTACATGCACTGCCCGGGAGGCTTCGCCGGCTCGAGTTACTGGCACAAGATCGGGACTTCGCTCGCGATCGAGAATCCGCACTGGCTCGATCCGTTCGGACTCGCGGAACCATCGGAACAGACGACCGCGGAACCGGCTTCGCAGCGAAAAATTGAAAACCTCACGCTCAGCCAGTCGATCGAACTTTCGTACATTCACAGCCGCGAATATCAGACCGCAATTGAAGACGTCTACCTTGCCGCGCTCGCGCTGACCTTCGAGCGGTTCCAGTTCGCAGTCCGATACCTGGGATTCAGCGGCGAACCTTCGGCCGATCTTACCTACGAGACGATCCCCGGCGGGCAGAATTCGCTGGCGTTCACACCACGGATCGGGGTCAGCCAGCTTCTGCCGACGGGCGGTCAGTGGATCGTCGAGCTGGCGAACAACACACTGTGGCTCTTCTCGGGTCCGAATCAGACGCAGACGGCAAGCGCGCTGTCGTTCTCGCTGGTGCAACCATTGTTGCTCGGCGCGGGACGAAAGGTCGTGCTCGAAGCGCTCACGCAGACGGAACGCGATCTGCTTTACGAGACGCGCGATCTCGCGCGGTTCCGGCAGGAGTTTTTCGTCGACACGGTTGCCACCGGTCCCGGCGGCGGGTTTCTCGGGCTGCTGCAGCAGCGGCAGAGTGTGATCAACCAGCAGGCGAACCTGCGGCAGCTCAATGAACGGCTCGAGCAGCAGCGCGCGATTACCTCCCAGCTCGTCGCGGAAGTTCCGCTCGAGGCGCTGCCGAACGACGTCGCGATTCCCGAATCTCTCGAGCGGCGAGTCCGCTTCGAACGGCTCCGCAAGGTGCTGCGCTGGAATGGAGAGATGACCGATGAGCAGAAACAGCTGATGCTCGGTCTGAGCAGCGACGCCGCCTGGCCCAGGATCGTCGAAAGCCTCGAGAACCAGTTGCAGATCAACGCGCAGACCGCGAGCCTTCCGGTCCTCCAGCTGCAATCGCAGATCGCCAGCTCTCAGGGTCAGCTGCGCGTCGCGGAACGGGCATTCCAGGACCGACTCGACCAGTTCAAGGTTCACCTCGGCCTTCCGCCGGACTTGCAGATCACAATCGATGAAATGCTTCTCGATCAGTTCACGCTGATCGATCCCGAGCTGACGGCGCTCGAAAAGATGGCGGACGACTTCACCGCCGAATGGGGCGTGCTCGACGAGGAACAGCCGGACATTGCCGCCATGCGTCGCGTACATGAAGAAATGATCCGGTTGAAGGATGTCGTCCGCTCAAAGGGACTTCCCCTGCTCGACCGCGATTTCGAGCGTGTCGAACAGAACATGACCGATCGGCTTGCTCAGCTGGCGACCGACGCCGATCGTCAGCAGGTTCGCGACAACGTCTCCCGCGATCGAAGCTTGTACGACAACCTGAAGCGCGATCTCGAAGAGATCGAAAAATCGCTCAACGAAGTGCGCACCGAGCTCGACGCGGTTCCGGCGGGTGGACAGCTCGCGGCAGACCAGAACCGAAGGCTCGTCCGCGCACTCGGCACTCTTCGCGAAGATATCGAGAAGAACACACAGAGCCTGCAGGTGACACAGATCGGCCTGCGGACCGAGCTCATTAAAACCGAGCCCGTCGATCTCAGTATGGATGCCGCAATTCAAACGGCGCTCGAGAGTCGAGTCGACCTGATGAATTCACTCGCGCTGGTGACCGATGCACGGAGTCGCGTCGAGGTGGCTGCGAATCGTCTCGAAGCGATGCTCGACGTCGTCGTCGAGGGAGACGTGCGGACGCCGGTCGGTCAGAAGCCGTTCGATTTCCGCGGGTCGCAGAGCAGCTATCGTGCGGGATTGCGCTTCACGGCGCCGCTCGACCAGATCGCGGAACGGAACGCGTACCGCGCCGCACAGATCGACTATCAGCGCGCTCGACGAAATTACATCGCCTTCGAAGACCGCGTGAAATCTGAAATTCGCTTAAGCTTCAGACAGCTCGACGTCCTGCGTTTAAATTTTGAAACAGCTCGACAAGCTGTCCGGATCTCGGCGCTCGAATATGACAGCGCCGTCGAGCAAATCAGTGCACCCGGGCAACAGGGGGGTCAAAGTGCAATTAACCTGTTGCGTGCATTGGACAACGTGCTCAACGCCCAGGAGGCCCTGATCCAGACATGGGTTCAGTACGAGCAGTCTCGACTTAACATCCACAGGGATATGGGTATGATGGATATTGATGCCGATGGGGTCTGGAACGACAGGCTCTACCGGCAACCCGCCAACACCCGCGAGGGCCTGCATGCAATCCCACCACTCCCCGCTGAAGATCCAGAAACCGCAGGGCGCAGCAGCACTTCCGGCTCGTCCGTCGTCTTCGAACGAAGACCTGCCGGAGACCGTGAAGATCCATCGCGAGCTCGCTCCCTCCACGAAGAAAGCATCGGTCGAGCCGGTGCGCAGCGAACCGAAGCCTCCGAAGCGCCGGAGCTCACTCGCGCGCTGGGGGATGAGCCTGCTGATTCTGGCCGGGCTGGGATTCGGAATCTCCGAAGCTTGGACGAGGATCATGCCTTCGTCGGCGAAGGAATTCCCTGAGTTCGTCACCGACACCGCCAAGCGAGGCCTGCTGCAGGTCACCGTTACCGAGAGCGGAACGCTCGACAGCCTCAAGAACGCGAACGTCACCAGTAACGTTCAAGGCACGACGACGATCATCTCGATCGTGCCGGAAGGGACGCAGGTTGAAGCGGGGGACGTCGTCTGCGAGCTCGACGCATCCGCTCTGATCGAGCAGCGCGAGAAGCAGGAGATCGCCGTCACTCAGGCGGACGCCGAGCACAAGAAGGCGGCCGAGAATCTCGCGATCCAGAAGAATCAGAACGAGAGCAACCTCTCCGCAGCGGAGCTCAAGAACAAACTCGCGACCCTCGACCTCGAAGCCTTCGAGAGTACGAAGACGCAGGAACGCGACGAGCTCGCCGGCACGGGCCTGCTCGCGGAAGACGAACTCTCGCAAGCG
>JBFWWA010000490.1:0-4338 GCA_050246455.1 Planctomycetaceae bacterium | reverse complement strand
CCGTACGAAGGTTTGATCGCCGAACCCTACACGACCGACGACTGTTTGCTCTTCCGCCGCCGGCAACCCGAGACGACTCCGCCGGGAAACGAACTGATCGCCGCTCCCTGGCAGGCAGGTGTCTCAGACCAGGTCGATCTTCTGGCGGGCGCCCGTCAACCGCTCGATACTCCCGGAGAGTTCGTTTACGCGTGGGGTCAACTCGGCCGAAAAGTTCTGGCGGCGACGAACACGGGCGGCGTGCATGTCTTCGACGTTGAAGCTCGAAAATGGTCGACGTTCCGCAAGCCCGATGGGATGAGCCATCAGATTTATTCGACCATCAATTACGAGAATTCGTTGCTGCTCGGTCACTACCCTTCGGGAGAGTTGTTCGACTTCGACGGCGAGAAGCTGACAAGGCTGCGCGATCAACCCCCTGCAATGCCGGGCGTGAGCCGAAGCGCGCGCGAAGCACAGACCCTCGCGATCTACGGCGGTGAACTTTACGCGGGGGTCTGGCCGTGGGGAGAAGTCTGGCGAAAAGATCGGCGTGCGAACACGTGGCGGTTCATGGGGCGAATGTTCACGCATCCTGCTCCGACCGACAAGACAACGCATCCTTACGAGAACGAAACCAAGGCCCTCGATGACGTCCTCAATCGCTGGGGGCAGCGCGTCACAAGCCTCGTACCGTTCGGCGACTCACTTCTGATCTCGACCTCGGCGAAGGGTCCGAACCCGTACGAAGCGAAGTTCACTTTCCTCGACGGAGACAAGTGGAAGGAATACGGCTCCGTCTACCGTTATCGGAAAGAAGGAGCACTGTCGGTACCGTTCCGATGGAAGAGCAGCGGAACCAGGTTCGAGTTTCAGTTCGACGGTAAACATCTCGTCGTCAGTCAGGACGGAACGAGGATCGGCACTGCCGAGTGTCAATCTCCGCTCTCAGCCCGTGCCGCCAGGCTGGTGGAACGAGATGGAGTGTTCGGCGCGCTCAGCCCGAGCATCGAGCTGAATGACATCGACTTCGATTTGCAGGTGAGGCCGTAGCCGCTGAACAGGATGAGAACGTCGCGCTTTGCGATCGATCTTCAACGAATTATGGCTTTGCGGTGCTGTTGGATTTGGCGGGAGCCTTGCCGCTTTTTGTCGACTTGCCGGCGTTCTTGCTTCCCTTCTTCCCCTTCGCCGCTTTCTCATCATCGGGGACGTCGTTGCGCTTGATCGGCTCGGATCGTTCAATATAGACGCGCTGAGCGATCGGGTTGGGATAGAAGGCGACGGTTGCGGTCACTTGCGCGTCAGAGCCGATCAAGTCGACTCGCTCGCCGAGATTCAGCTTGATCATGCCGTCCTCTTTCGGGACCTCGATCGTCAATTCCCGGTTCTTGATATCCGGAAGTTTCTGTAAAGGCTTCCCCGGAACTTCGACGGCGAGCGTCGGCTGTCGGTAGTTGGTCAACGGCCTGACGACGAGCGGATCCATGCTGATGACCGTACCGACAAACCGGAACGGCAGAATCGGACTTCCGGCTTTGGCGGTGTAGACCATTTCCCAGCCCCGGTCGACTTGCTGCTTGGGAGGACCGGCGACGTAAACTTCAATTCCCCCCCAGCCATGGTCGCGAAGTGTCACGCTCCCATCCATCTGCATTTCGCCGGAGACAGCGACGACCGCGCCGACTGTCAGGAACTCGCGCGGCCCTTTGGCTCCCAGCTCGACGACGGTATCGCGATTGAATCCGATGGGATTCTGCTTGCCGTCTGTCTCGACGATTAACCCGTTGCGCTGCAGATCGACGAGTTTGCCCCGGACGACCTGCGTCGGGACTTTATCGTCACGCAGCCGTTTGCCGAGTCCGCTTGGCGAGGCGACCTGCGCTGAGGCGCTTCTCACGCCGATGCAAGTGGCCGATACGGCAACAAGGAAGATGAATGACGACCTTCGTTGAGAGAAGAATAAGAACATACCGCGTCTCCAAGCCCGAAGCCTGAACACCTGAAGCCCGAACTCTATACTACACGGCTTTCGCCGGTTCAGACGAGAATATCGCGAATCGGATGACCGCCGTGGGCGATTTCCATCGGACGGCCAAGCTGGTCCGGGACGCGCATTTCGGGGTCGATACCGAGGCAATGATAGATCGTGGCGCAGATGTCGCCGGTGCTGACGGGAGCTTCCTTCACGAATGCGGCCTGAGCGTCAGATTTGCCATAGACCGAACCGCCGCGGATTCCAGCTCCCGCGAAAAGCACGGAATAACAGTAGGTCCAATGATCCCGGCCGGCGTTGCTGTTGATTCGGGGAGTGCGGCCGAAGTCGCTCATCACGACGACGAGTGTTTCATCGAGCAGGCCCCGCTCGTCGAGATCCTGCATGAGCGCCCCGAAGGTGCGGTCGAGCGTCGGCAGATTGTGATCACGAAGAACGCCGGCGTTCCGGGAGTGCGTATCCCAGCATTCGAACTGCAGCTTGAGCCGCTCGTAATAGCAGTCCCACGTGACATTGACGAATCGAACACCCGCTTCAATGAGCTTGCGGCCGATGAGAGAGCAGTGCCCGAAGAGGCATCTTCCGTAACGGTCGAGCAACTTCGGATCTTCAGTGCTGAGGTCGAACGCCTTACGAACCGCCGACGAGGTCAGAATGCTCCAGGCGCGCTCGGACTGCTTGTCGAATGTGACAAGTGAACTCGCGGAGTCGAAACGGAACCGTTCGGCATCGATCTGGTCGAGCAGGCTGCGCCGCGTGTTGAGCCGGTCGATCGTCATTCCTTCGCGGAGGGCGCTGTCGGGAATTTTCGGAACGCCGCGCAAGACTTGCGAGTGATACGGAACGTCCGGGGGCTTATCGACGTACGGCTCGCATTCGGTGAAGAGAGGGTCGTACCGCTTGCCGAGAAATCCGGCATACGGACCGGGGCGGCGTATCGACTGGCCCCAGCCGAGATAGCACGGCATGTAAACGTAGGCGGGGACGTTGCTCGTCGGAGGATTCAGATACTCGCAGACGGAACCCATGCTCGGCGGGTACGTGTCTTTCGTCTCGACGATGTTCGCGAGCTTCGCTTCGTACCCGGTGTAGCTGGGGAGCGTGTTGTGGCAGCCGCCGTCATGATTGACGGAGCGGACGATCGCCGCCTTGTGCATCCAGCGGGCGTGTTCGGGAAGGAGTTCGCAGACGTCGATTCCGGACGCGGATGTCGCGATTGGGGAGAACTCGCCGCGAATCTCCGAGGGAGCATTCGGCTTCAGGTCGTACATGTCCTGCGTCGGCGCGCCGCCGAGCAGATAGAGGACGATGACACCCTTCGCGCGGCCGGGAGGGGATGCGCCGGCCATCTCACGGGCGCGGAGATACTCGGGAAGTCCGAAACCACCGAGCGCCGTGAGCGCGCCGATGCGGAGCGTTTCGCGGCGAGTGAGGCCGTCGCAGCAGCGTCGCGGACTTCCCAGCACGCTGAACATGGCATGCTCCACGGGTCGTGGGGTGAACTGGCGGGTGGCCCCATTCTAGCCCGGATGATCTGTGAATTTCCACGCGATCTTCGACCCCCGTTGACATTTCCGCCGTCCCGCCACGAAGATGAGTTGGAGCGGCAACGAGACGCTGACAAGCGACTTGCAGGAGAGAACCACGCGTGAACGCGGGAAAAAGATCGACTGAAACGTCAACCGGCGCTCCTCTTGAAAACATCGACCGAGACGCGGTCGAAAAACTCGGCGAGGCGTACCGCAAGATTACGGCCGAACTCGGCAAGGTGATCATCGGGCAGAAGCAGGTCGTCGAAGAACTGCTGATTGCACTCCTGGCGGGGGGACACTGCCTCCTTCTCGGCGTCCCCGGTCTCGCGAAGACGTTGATGGTCCGCACGCTCGCGGAGACGCTCAATCTTTCGTTCAATCGCGTGCAGTTCACTCCCGACCTGATGCCGGCCGACATTACCGGCACGGAAGTCATTCAGGAAAACAAATCGACCGGCGTGCGCGAGTTTCGATTTCTCGAAGGCCCCGTCTTTGCAAACGTCGTGCTCGCAGACGAAATCAACCGGACGCCGCCGAAGACGCAGGCCGCACTGCTCGAAGCGATGCAGGAGCACCAGGTGACCGCCGGCGGCAAGCGGCACAAGCTGCCCGATCCGTTCTTCGTCCTCGCGACGCAGAACCCGATCGAGCAGGAAGGGACGTATCCCCTTCCTGAGGCGCAGCTCGACCGGTTCATGTTCGAAGTCCTCGTCGATTATCCCGACGAAGAGGAAGAACTCGAAATTGTCCGGCAGACGACAGCCGACGCGCGCCCGTCAGTTGGTAAAGTTCTTTCCTACGAAGACGTGCAGGTTCTGCAGTCGGTCGTGC
>JBFWWA010000489.1:0-4342 GCA_050246455.1 Planctomycetaceae bacterium | reverse complement strand
CACGAGCGATTGTCCTTCCGTCAGCTCTCCATCGACGAGCTCCGCGAATTGATTGACGAAGATGCCGACGATGATCGGGATCGCGCGCAGAAACTGCTCACCCTGAACCCAGACGATGCGCTTCTGCCGGTTCTGGGCGAGCGTCGCTTTCTCGCCGGCAGAAAGCTTCGGACCGTTCTCGGCATCCACCGTGACGGTTCCTTCCAGGTAATGGCGGTCTTCCGGCCGCACGCTTGCGACGTTAGGGAAATACCGCAGCGCCGAAGTCGGCACGCGGAGCACGCTCTCTTTCGACTCGATTTGAAACGAAATATTCGCCGTCATGCCCGGCAGGAGCTTGAGATCCGGGTTGGGCGCTTCGATGACGACGGGATAAGTCACCACGTTCTGCGTCGTCGTCGAATTCTTGCGAATCTGGTAGATCTTTCCGGTAAAGAGTTCTTCGGGGTACGCGTCGACGGTGAATTTTACAGCGCGATTCTGGTCCTGCGCGCTGCGGATCAGGCCAATGTCAGCCTCGTCCACCGACGCGAAGACGTGCATGTGCTTTTCCATGTCGGGAGCGATAATGAACATCTCCGGCGTCTGGAATTGCGATGCCACCGTCTGCCCCGGATCGACCTTTCGCTCGATGACGATGCCGTCAACGGGCGACTTGATCTGCGTATAGTCGAGGTAGCTCAGGGAGTTCTTGAGGTTTGCTTCGGCCTGTTTGATACCCGCTTCCGCGAGCTCGAGCTGGGCCTCCTGCGATGTCCGCGTGAAATGGTACTGATCCATTTCGACGTCGGAGAGATAATCTTTGTTGACGGCTTGAAGCTTCTGGGCACGCTCTTCGTTGTTGCGGGACTGCTGCAGAAGCGCCTTGATCCGCGCGACTTCCGCTTTCTGGGTGAGCAGAGTCGCCTGGTCCCTGTCCACGTTCGCCTGCATCAATCGCGGGTCGATCTTCGCCAGCAGCTGGTCTTTTTTCACGACCGCGTTGAAGTCGACGAAGATCTCCTCAATCGGACCCGATGCGAACGAGCCGACCGAGACCGAGCGAACCGGCTTGACTGTTCCCGTGGAATTCACGAGCGATTCGACCGGACCGCGTGAAACCTCGACCGTGCGATATTTCGGCGTGTTGCGCATCCGCAGATACGACTGCGCGGGCCCGATGCCGGCGACGCCGATGGCGACGAGCAGGAGCGGGATTCCGAACCACTTGAGAAAACGCTTCATGAAAGTCGCTCATTACTCCCCCGCGTTGCGGGCGCGGCAGCATCCCGGCATGCCGGGAGGAGAGTGTTACCGGGGTGTGAGTATTACACAGCCTGCGGGGCACCGGTTTCAGAGAACCGCATCCCCGTCTCCATTCTAGCAGCCGGGTGAACAGCCGTCGCGGGGGGAGCGCAGAGCGAGAACCCAGTCCATCCGGCGGACTGATCGACCACGAGTTTTCAGGTCAGGGCCGGAGCGTTCCGTTCGCCGGTCAGCGATTCGAGTCGAGATTCACCGCTTCGCCCCCCTGAATTGTGATCATCGCCTCAAAGACTTTCGGGTCGATGTCTTTGCTGATGAATCTCACGGCACCGTCGGCGAAGAGGACGTTCATCCCCTGGGGAGTGATGCCGCCGAATCCGTCGGGCCCGTTGACGTACGGCTTTTGTGTTGCGGGTCGCATCGTCGAGCTTCCCGCTGCTCCCCAGGGTCCGGTGTTCGTCTTCGTTTCGGTTACCGCGGCGGTGTTCGACGTACCGTCGAGGACGTCGGCAATTCGTGTCTTCCGGTTGTAGCCGAAGATGCCGGCCTTCGGACTATTCGCCGGCAGCTTAGGGCCATCCTTGCCGATGCCCGCGAAGCCGATGTAATTCGAAATCGCGTAACCATTGTTTTGAATCACGGGAACCGACGGATGGGCATACACTGGAACAAGTGTTTGCATCGCGGCCTTGTTGGCTGCGTCGTCCCAAGCCTTGGTGCGGTCGATCGAATTATAAAGATTGCTCTGTTCGACATACGGTAGAATCTCGACCAGCCAACTCTGCAGCTTTTCCTGCGGCAAGTCGACATTCGGACTCGACCCCAGCGGAAAATGAAGATGGACGTCGTGGTAGTTATGCATCGCCAGCCCAATCTGCTTGAGATTGTTGCTCGATTGAGCCCGTCGTGCCGCTTCTCGCGCCTGCTGCACTGCCGGCAAGAGCAGCGCTACGCCAATTCCGGCGGCTGGAACTCCGGCGACGCCGATCATCGACGGGAGTGACGTCCGTTCGCGGACGTGCACTCCGCGATCATCGACGGTCGCCCAGGAAACATTGGGGAAGAGTGGAGCGGCAACGAGTTCCGCCGGAGGTATCTCGGCCAGAGGATTTCCCTGCGGACCCGGCTGCCCGCTGGCGCGCATCTGCTGTTGAATCCCGGCAAGCATGGCCGGGCCCATGGTCGTCAGCATGTTGAGCGCGCTTTGGACCGTCACTCGAGGATCGGAAACGGAAAGACTGACGAATTCCTTTGGTACAGACTCAAGGGCCGTCTTGTGTTCTTCGGAAGGGGACCACGTCGGAAGCTTCTTGTCGAGCCGCATCAGGAACGTCTTGACGGATTGCGGCGACAGACCGATCGCAAGCCACTTGTCGTCGACGCAGAACGCGGGGTTGACGAACGCTCCGATCTGCAGCGACACGAGCTCGCGTTTGTCCTCCTGGTTGCGGGTGACCCGGAAATCAGGCCCCGCCTCGCGCTGCGCAATGTCGAGCAGCTTGTTGACGGAAGTGCGGACCTTTGCGGCATCGTCCAGAGAGACCGCTACGCCGAACCCGAAACCGAGCGGGCCCTGTCCGGCGTCGGAGTAGAAGCAGTTGATATGTCCGAGTGGATCGAGCAAGTCGGCTTTCACATCGAATCCAACGACCTGCTGCAATTGAGCGATCGCGCCGTCGATCTGTTCGACATTCCTCTCATTTTCGAGTCGACCGATCTCCTTGGCGATATTCACGATCGTGTCGTATGCAGTTCCCAGGTCGAAACTCGTTATTCCGAAACCGGCACAGTTGGACGGAATCGGGGGAAGGTCGGAAAGCGACATCGGTTTCTGATTGGCGAAGGCAAGGAGTCCTTTTCGCGGAGCGGGCGCGTCGATCGCGATTTCCGACCACGTCGCCCGATCTTTGAATCCGGTTCGGAATGCGGCGCTGCCCAGCGTATCAAGTCCCAGGATCTCAAGAATCCTGTTGACGGTCGTCGTTTTCGGTTCCTGATTGGTCTGAGAGAGCGGGATTTCGATTTCGCCGAACCGCTGACGGAGTGGGGCGAAATTGATCCAGGCGTCGGCGATCAACTCGAAATCGGGGGAGTTCTTTTGCCGCGCAGCATGAATCGGATTAGCCGTGATGTTCCTGGTCTTCCCGGCCGCGGTGTCGAGAGTGGCTTGCACGGCGTTGATGCCGACCGCGATGACGAGATGTTCCCCCTCCGACCACCAGCCGAGCTCGAGGCCGGGCGTGACATCGGGAGCGGTGATGACCTTGACCTCCCGTCCGTTGACGGTTCGCTCGTCGAACTTCTTCCCGGCATCGTTGTCGATCCTGGTGACGAAATCGGTGAACTTCGTTTCGAGATCGGCCGACCTGTGAAGTACCACGACGCCGTGCGGAATCGGCACGCCTTCCCCGAAGGCGACCGACAGCGACATGCCGCGTTGCATGATCAGCTCAACGAGTTTGAGTGCGGACTCCACGTCGGGAGTTACGTCCGGTGGGATGAACGATGCGATCGCCTTGTAAACACCGCTCATCAGGCCGCTCTTGACGGTCGATTCGTACGCGGCGGTCTTTTCCCATGTCGCGCGGTGGCCGTCGATTCCGTCCCACGTGACATAGAGGAACGTCGACTCGGGGAGCAGCGACGTGACAGGCTTGGGATCCTGCTGCCGTGCCACGCCGCGCGAGGCCATGACGCCCGCTATCGCGGCGATGAACAGCAGCAAGACCGCAACGAACCAGCGGGATCGCATCTTCATGACTCATCTCCTCGAGTTCGCACGTGTGAGAGCATCCGGGCAGGTGCTAGTTTTCTTACACTACACTCGCGAAATCGGAAAGGAAAGACGGAAATCGGCAACCGGCCGGTTCGTACGCAGCCGCCGGTTTCCAGCACGCGACCCCGTCTCAAAACAGCGTCGTTCCCATGCATCGAGAGCGAATGCGATGCGGGGACGCCGGAAAACCTGCGCTCAGCGTGAGACGGTTGTTGCAGCGACCTTCGGTTCGGGATTCACTTCGACTGCGCGCTTCGCCGGCCTGAAAATGCCGCTCAAGTCGTCGAGCAGCGAGTAAATGACCGGGATCGCGAGCAGCGT
>JBFWWA010000488.1:0-4362 GCA_050246455.1 Planctomycetaceae bacterium | reverse complement strand
GCGAAGCAGGGGATGTTCGGCGCGTCCGCGCAGGGGGCAACGCCGAATCCTGTCCCTGCCTATGTGAATCCGCTCGCACCGAAATCGGGGCATTTTCCGTCGAAAACGAAATCGGACATCTGGCTGTTCATGAACGGCGGGCCGAGCCAGGTCGATACGTGGGACTACAAGCCCGAACTCGCCAAGCGCGACGGCAAGGAACTCGAAGGGTTCGACAAGAACACCGGCTTCTTCACCGAGCAGGTCGGACCGGTGATGAAGTCGCCGTTCAAGTTCGCGCAGCACGGCCAGTGCGGCAAATGGGTCTCGGAAATCTTCCCGGGACAGGCGAAGCATGTCGACAAGATGGCGTTCATCCACTCCTGCTGGACGTCGTCGAACAATCACTCGCCGGCCCTTTTCATGGTCAACACCGGCATGTCGCGCATGGGCTTCCCCTGCGTCGGTGCGTGGGTGACCTACGGGCTCGGCACCGAGAACCAGAACCTGCCGAGCTTCGTCGTGATGTACGACACGCTCGGCCGCGGACTGCCGAAGGGGAATGCATCGAACTGGGGAGCCGGGTTCCTGCCGAGCATTTACCAGGGAACGGCCCTCAAGCCGACCGGCATGCCGATCGACAATCTCATCCGCGACACAAAACAAAGCGAAGCGCAGCAGCGTGCCCAGCTCGACCTGCTCGGCAAGTTCAATCGGCAGCACTTCGAGAAATCGCCCGAAGAAACCGAGCTCGCGGCGCGCATCGAAAGTTTCGAGCTCGCATACCGGATGCAGATGTCGGCCCCGGAAGCGCTCGAAGTCGAAAAGGAAAGCCAGGCGACACAGGATCTTTACGGCCTCAACGATAAACGCTGCACGCACTTTGCACGGCAGTGTCTCATCGCCCGCCGCATGGTCGAGCGGGGCGTCCGCTTCGTGCAGATTTACAGCGGCGGAATGGAAAACGAACGAAGCTGGGACGGCCACCAGGATATCGTCAAGAACCACGCCGGCTTCGCGGGCGAGACCGACCAGCCGATCGCGGCGCTCCTCACCGATCTCGAATCGCGCGGCCTGCTCGAATCGACACTCGTCATCTGCTGCGGCGAGTTCGGCCGGCTTCCGATCGTGCAGAAAGGGGGGACAGGCCGCGACCACAACCCGAACGCCTTCACCACGTGGATGGCCGGCGGCGGTGCAATGCCGGGCGTCAGCTACGGCGCAACCGACGACATCGGCTTCAAGGCGGTCGAGAACCGCGTCAGCATCCACGACCTGCACGCCACCGTGCTGCACATGATCGGCTTCGACCACACAAAGCTGACCTACCGCTACAACGGCCGCGACTTCCGCTTAACCGATGTCGAAGGCGAAGTGGTTAAAGCGGTAATTGCGTGACGGCGGAATGACGAACAGCGGAATCGTGGGAAATGTCTAATGAATGACGAACGCTCGAATGCCCGAATGGCGTTCGTAACGTCATTCGACATTCGGACGTTCAGGCATTCCTTAGAAATTCGTCATTGCCGCTCTACAGCCACAACTCGACGCGCTCGCGCAGCTTCGCCGGCATTCGTTTTTCGACGGCGGCGCGGATTTGGCGTTCGTGGTAGCGGGTGCTGAAGTGCGTGAGGATGATCAGTTCGTTCTTGAAGTTCTCGGCGCGCTCGATGATGTCGTCGAGGTGCGTGTGGCCGAACTTGTGGATCTTCTCTTTCCGATGTTCCGGCCGGAAGAATGTCATCTCCGTAATCAGAATCTGCGATTCATAGACTGCCGGGTAGCCGTCGAGCCCGGTCGGCGCGGTATCGCCCGTGTAGCAGACGATCGGCACGCGGACCTCGTGGCTGACTTCATTTCCCGCCATGCGGACGTCGCGGATTTCGTCGCCGGTCATTCCCTGGTATTCGGGCTTGAGCTTCTTGCGGCGATCCCACACGACGTAGCCGAGTGACGGCACGGTGTGCTTCGTCGCGAACGTGGTGACGACATGCTCGCGCGAGAGTTCCACTTCCGCGCCGGGCTTGAGGCCGACGAGCTCGCAGACCATGCGGCCGCGGTCGAGCCTTTGCCAGACATGGAGAGCCTTGTGAACGTTGTCGACGACTTCCTCGGGGAGGTAGATCGTCGGCGGCTCCATTTTCATCATGCGACGTCGCGCGACGTACACCGGAATGGCCGCGAGATGATCGAGATGTGCATGCGTCACGAAGTAATGCTGCGTCCCCATGAACGACCAGGGGCTGCCGCCGAGATCGAAGCCGAGCTTGAGTTCCGGAATCCGCCAGTAACTCTGCACGGCGGCCCGGGAATAACCTTCAATGGTCATCCCCTTGAATTCAAAGGTCTTCAGCGGCAGGTTTTCAATCATTTCCGAGCAGCAGCCATCGTAAGTCGTGAAGTCGTCGTCGGTGCCGTCAAAAAACGGCGGACAGTGCATTATGGGTGGCGGGTGACGAACTGCAACCCACGCGGCGCCGCTTCGATCTCGCTCCTCATCCGAAATCGACACAGAAAACGGCCCGCAGGATCGCGGCACGTTGCCGGAGGGCGTCCCCTCGGCTCGGCAAATGTCTGTTCCCGTCGATGATCCGCGAAGTTCCGTTCGGTGTTTTGAACGCAACGAACCAGCGTCGGCAGTTCGATCGAAGACCCGCATGCCGATGTCTGTGTCGGCGGGCCATTGACTCTGTTGTGGCCAGACTCCCGACCGTGCCGCTTCAGTGGACCGAAGGTCTCCTCCAGGTGAGTGGAGACCGTCGGTCCGCGCGCGTGTCGTGGTCAGGAGACCGCGACACAACGGAGACGATTGTGGAAAGCCGAACGGAACGAACATCCGCATTCGGAGCAGAGACATTCCTGTCTGTGCGGCCAGTCAATTCGGCTCACTTTTGGCCCATCGGCACAGACAGGAATGTTTGTGCTCCCGGAAAGCGTCCGTAGTAGATCGTCTATCCTGAAATGTCTGGTGCGTGCGTTGATTCCTGCCCTCGCAAGGCCGAGGGCATGCCACCCATCACCGGACAGACAACGGTCACCGTTCCACCACGGACTCATCGGGTGAGAGTTAACTCAACCGCACCGGCTTGCCGGTCGAGATGCTCTTCGCTTCCGCGTGACAGAGCTTGAGCGCATCCCGCGCAAGATCGGCGGAGAGAATCGGCGGAACCTTTCCACTCTTGACCGCGTCAACCGCGGTCTGCAGTTCCGCCGTGAATGCAGCGCACCATTCGGAGCCCCCCTTGAGCTTCGGCGCCGTTGCTTTTCCGTTCTTGGTCACGAGGGTGAGGGGACGATCGACTTTCCATTCTCCCGCGAGCGTTCCCGCGCGATACAGAATGGTCGCATCTTCGAGAAAAATCTCGAAGCCGTGCGCGAACTCGAGCCCCTTCGCCGCGATGCCGCCGCTGACGCAGCTCACCGCGAGGCGCGGGTCGTCATAGAGATACTGCGAGTGGACGTGGTTCACGAGTCCATTCTCGACGATGCCGCGCGCGAAGACTCCCTGCGGGACGCCGCAGGTGAGGCCGATGTAATGATTGTCGTGAATGTGAAGATCGATTCCCCATCCGCCGAGCTTGCGATAATCTCCCATCTCGCGCGACCATTTCGGCGGCGTGATGACGCGATGGAAGTGCGCTGCGAGCAGCCGGCCGTACTTTCCGCTCTGCACGGATTCGGCTGCGAACTGGAATTCAGGAAAGAAGGGAAGCACCTGGCCGACCATCAGCAGCGTTCCCGCGCGTTTGGCGGCGTTCACCATTTTGTCGGCCGCCTTCAGGTCGATCGCAATCGGCTTCTCGACAATGGCATGCTTCCCCGCCTTGATGGCATCGAGCGTCACTTTTTCATGAAGGTCGGTCGGGAGGCAGATGTCGACGAGGTCGATCTCGGGGTCGGCCAGCAGTTCGTGGTAGTCGCTGTACTTCTTGACGGCCGAAAGGTCGACATGCCCGCCGCGCGGACCGAAGTTCCCCTGAATGCTGGTCCAGTCGCCGGCGAGCTTCTTATTGTCGCGCGTGGCGATGGCGGTGACCTTCGCCCCCTTGAGCTTGCGAGCTCCTTCGAAGTGCGTATAGCCCATGAAGCCGATGCCGATGATCCCGATGCGTACCATGCCTGCCGGTGTCCTCTGAGTGGGGGTCGCGGGGGTGCCCGGTTCGGGGAAATCGAACCGAAAGACGCATAGCAATCTGACGGGTCAGGGTCGCAAAGTCGAGTGAAGCGACTGCGGCTGCTCTGGCCGGGGCGGAAACTTGCATCGCAGAGCCGCTCCTTGAAACCGCAGGACAAGCGCGAGTCTGCCGCGCGATTCCCGACATCCCCTCGCCGAGCCGAGGGCAAGCCATCCCCGAGTTCCGCAGGTAAGGCAAGCCCCCGGGG
>JBFWWA010000487.1:0-4365 GCA_050246455.1 Planctomycetaceae bacterium | reverse complement strand
TCAGCGACTTCGTGCTTCGCATCGAATGGAAGATACCCAAAGGGGGAAACAGCGGCGTGGGGCTGCGGTTCCCGCCGACGGGGGACCCGGCTCACGTCGGAATGGAAATTCAGATTCTCGATGACGGCGCCGACGAGTACAAAAACCTGGTCGATGCGCAGTATACGGGCGGAATTTACTACCAGGCCGCGGCCAAGCATGGCGTCGCAAAGCCGGTCGGCGAGTGGAACCAGTACGAGATCACCTGCCTCGGCCCCCATGTCACGGTTGTTCTCAACGGCCAGGTGGTGAACGACGCGATGGTCGACACGTACAAAGAGGGAAAAGGGGGCCACGCCGCGCTTGCCGACCGCCCGGAGATCGGCCACGTCGGGATGCAGAGTCACGGATCTCGCGTTGACTTCCGGAACATTGAGATCAAGAATTTGACAAAGACGACCGCATCGGGCCTGCAGTACGTCGATATCAAGCCCGGGGATGGGGCAGTTGTTCCCGCGGGTGGCAAGGTCCTGATTCATTACACCGGCCGACTGGTCGACGGCAAGCGATTCGAGAACAGCCGCGACCGCGAGGCTCCTGTCGAGATGCCGCTCAACGGCGTGATTCCCGGCCTGCAGGAAGGAATTGCCGGTATGAAGGTCGGCGGGCGACGAAAGCTGATTGTTCCACCGAGTCTGGGCTATTTGAAGCGCGGGGATGGAAAACTGATTCCTCCGGACGCGACTTTGATCTTTGACGTTGAAGTGAAGGGTCTCCCCTGACGATTGTCTGCCGGAATCGGCACGCTGCGAAAGGTAAGCGCGGGCTTTTCGCAACGGATGCGGATGAGATGAGTCGCAGGAATCGTTCGCGAACTTAACAGAGGATTACTCGCGGTATGTCGGTCTCCATCATTCTCTGCCCGTCGTGCAATTCGCTGCTTCTTCCCGACACGGCACAGTGCCCGAGCTGCCACCACGTGCTCATTGAAGGAGGTGCGCGCCCCGCGGAACTCGGCAGCATCCCTTCGCCTCCGAGCGACTCGAACGAAATTGAAGACGCCTGCCCCGGCTGTAACGAGCTTGTGAGGCGCGGGCTCGTTCGCTGCTGGAACTGCGGCACGTTCATGCGCGAAGAAATTGCGCAGACGTATCAGCGCATGCAGGCGACGCCGCCGAAAGTCATCTACAGCGAGCTCCCGGAAGACGACGCGCACGAGCCCGCAGAAACGCCGCCCGTTGCCGCGCAGGCCGACGACGTCGATTTCGAGCTCGGTCCGGACATCGACCCGACCTTCGAGATGGCGGACGACGACTTCGACACCGCCACTCCGCTCGCCGCGCGTGAAGACGACATCGTCGCGTCGGCGCCGACATTCAAACTGAAAGAGCCCGAAGCGGCGGAAGAACCGAAGGCCGCAACGGAAGCTCCTGCAAAAACCGAAGCGAAGAAAGAGGCGAAGCCCGCCGCGAAGCCGGCCGCTGCCGAACAGCAGGAGTTCGTCAACGAATTTGAAAGCCAGTTCGGCGCTCAGCATCATTCCATTGCGACCGGCGGCGACGTTCTGCTGCAGGTGGCTTTGGCCGAGGAAGCGGAAACCGGCGTTCGCCGCCGCAACAAGGGAGGGTCCGGAAGCGGACGCGGCGGATTCGTGGTCTACTGCCCGCACGGCCACCGGGTCGAAGTGCAGGAGCGTCACCGGGGCCTGACCGGCCGCTGCCCGCGCTGCCGCGAACCGTTTGTCGTCCCGGCAATTTCCTTCGACACCGAAAAGGCCGACGCCGAAGCGCAGGCGAAAAAGGCGGAGCTTCTGGCTGCCGGCGCAGCGCCGAATGCGTCCGAGGAATCGGAGATTTCCGCCGGTGAATACACGCGGTGGTTGACCGACGTGCATCATCACACGGTCAATCTCACGAAGTTGAAGCTCAAGACGGGAAGCCTCATCAACGAGTTCGTTGACGTCGATCTTGCCTTCTCGCCGAACGGGATGCTGGTCATCACGCTCGTCAAGAAGGGGGGACTCTTCGGCAGCGCCGACAAGAAGAAGCCGACGACACGCGCCGCGGTCATTCAACACCTGAGCGACGGAAAAGACTATGCGGCCCTGCCCGGCGCAGCGCGGCAGTTCTACGACCTGAAAGCCCTTCCGCAAATCAGGATTGTGCAGCCGATCGCATCGGCGGACGAGTCGATGTTCGCCGGCGTGCCGGTCTTCGGCGACGGGCGCATCGCGGTTCGGTTCCCGAAAGTCGACGAAACGCCCGATCCGCAGTTCGCATCGTTCACACTCTCCGAGTTCCGCAAGTTCTCCGAGATTCTGGAAGAGTACTACGGCATCAAGAAGTTCGGCGCGGAGCTCGGCGTACCGCTCGAAGACGTCTTCATTGAGCGCGTCTGCCATTCGAGCCAGGACCACCTGAGCTGCCTTGAAAACCTCGAGTACTACCAGAACGACCCGACCTACAAGCTCAAGCTCATCGGCCGGAAGTGCGCTTCGTGCGGAATTGTGATGAGCGAGGACGTTCGCGTGGCCGAAAAGTTCGGCGGCAAGAACGCCAAGGGAATCGCGAAGGCGAAATGTCCGAAGTGCGAAAAGCCGTTCGGCGACGTTCCGCTTTATAAATTCGACGATACGCCCCCGCCCGCTCCCCCGGAAGCGGCGGACAAGAAGGCCGAAAAGAAGTAGACGGCGGAAAACCACCGACCCGCTTCGCTGCGCTCCCCTCTGCGCCCCGTCTGTTCGCTGCGCGACGTCTCGCATCTGGCGTTTCGGCTGGTCGGCGGTCTTCGCTTCGGCTATTCTTTGCGGCGTACGACGACCGTCACAGGGAGGTGACCCGCAATGCCCGAGTTGCAGATCGACGCGCACGCCGCAGCACCGGAGACGGAGCTCAAAGATTCCGTTCGCGATTTCTGGAATCGTTCATCGTGCGGCGAGATCTACGCGTCAGGGAACGGCGAGTTCGAACGGTTCGAATCGCACTCCGCCGCGCGGTACGAGCTCGAGCCGTACCTTCCGGAATTTGCGAAGTTCCCGGAGGGGGCCGGACGGGACGTCCTCGAAATCGGCGTCGGGATGGGAGCGGATCACGTGGAATGGGCCAAGTGCGGCCCGCGATCGCTCTCCGGAATTGATCTCACTCCGCGCGCGATCGAGAACACTTCGGCCCGGCTCGCGCTGTACGGGTTCGAGTCGAACCTCCGCGTCGCCGATGCCGAGAATCTGCCGTTCGATGACGCGTCGTTCGATATCGTTTACTCGTGGGGGGTGCTGCATCATTCGCCCGATACGCCACGCGCGATCCGCGAGGTTTTCCGCGTGCTCAAGCCGGGCGGAACTGCGCGGGTAATGATCTATCACAAGTATTCCCCGGTGGGCTACATGCTGTGGGCCCGGTATGGACTGTTGCGCGGCAAGCCGTTCCGTTCGCTCGACGACGTTTACTTCCATCATCTCGAAAGCCCGGGAACGAAGGCGTACACCGTCGGGCAGGCGCGCCAGATGTTCGCCGGCTTTTCGATGGTCGAGGCGCGGCCGCTCCTCTGCTTCGGCGATCTGCTTGAAGGAGAGGTCGGCCAACGACACCGCGGGCCGATTCTGTCGCTGGCGAAGAAGTTTTACCCGCGGCGCATCGTGAAGGCCCTCTTCCGCAATCAGGGACTCTTTCTGCTGATTGAAGCCGTGAAGTGAGGTCCAAGCGCTAGCGGATTGTCGCAAACTCCGCCGCGGTGATTCGGTAGAAGACATGCGGCTGGTTCGCGTGTTCGACTTCCTTTTCATACCGGAACCCGCATTTCTCCATCACGCGCTGCGACGCCCGGTTCGACGCGAGGGTGTAGCAGAGAACATGGGGAACGTGGAGCTGCTTGAACGCGGCAGCGAGCGCCCCCTTCGCGAATTCGGTTGTGAGTCCCCGGTTCCAGAACTCGGGGAGGATCGCGTACGCGAGTTCGACGTCGTCAGTGCCGTCGATGGTCGTCGTGCGCAGGCCGCCGCGGCCGACGAACTCGCCGCTCTCCTTCAACTTCAGAATCCAATAACCGAAGCCATGCTTCTCCCAATGCGCGACGCTGTAGCCGAGCCATTCGGTCGCGAGTTCGGCCGAGAGCGGCCGGCCGTCGGGCGACATGGTTGCCATGACCGCGGGATCCTGGAGCAGCCGGAAGTATTCCGGCCGATGTTCCAAAGTCAGCCGCTGGGCTGTGAGCCGTGCGGTGCCGGAGAATTCCACAGAGATGTCCCGGAAACAAAAGGAAAGAACCGAACGCGGCCATTCAATGTGCCGACCCGTTTTTACAGACATCTTCCCCTATCGAGAAGTTCGGCGGAGATCGACGCGCGTTCAAGCGTCCATGCGTCCCAAAATGAGTGATATCCGGTTGACG
>JBFWWA010000486.1:0-4366 GCA_050246455.1 Planctomycetaceae bacterium | reverse complement strand
TTGCGAACGTCGGCCTGCTGCTGGCATTCGTTGCGAGAGGGTGCGGGAACGTGCGACGGGGCGCTTTCGTCGCTGCGATGTTCGCACTCCATCCGCTGCATGTGGAATCGGTTGCCTGGGTCTCGGAGCGCAAGGACGTACTGAGCATCTTCTTCGGGTTACTCGCGCTCAACGCGTATCTTCGGTACGTCCGCGCGCGGAGCGGCGGCTGGTATTTTGCCGTCGTCGTGGCGTTCGTATGCAGCTTGCTTGCGAAGCAGACGCTGGTCACGCTTCCTTTTCTCCTGCTTCTGCTCGACTACTGGCCGCTGGGACGATTTCTGCGATCGGGCAATCCCTCGATGGGGAGCGCGGGGCCGGCCGTACCGTCTCCGCCGATTTCCCGACTGCTGCTCGAGAAACTGCCGCTTTTGATCTTGAGCGTTCTGTTTTCGGTCATAGTGGTCGTCTCTCAGGCGGAAGATCATGCGATCGAATCGTTCAGCGAGCTGCGGCTGTCGGCGCGGATTCTGAATGCGATCCTCTCGTACGGAATCTATCTGCAGAAGATGCTGCTGCCGTTCGATCTCGCGGTTTTTTATCCGCATCCGCGCGAGAATCTGAGCATTGCCGCCGTTACGGCCTCGTTCGTATTACTCGGGGTCATTTCCGCGACGTCCATTGTGAACGCACGTCGTTGGCCGTTTTTGATTGTGGGATGGCTGTGGTTTCTCGGCACACTGTTTCCGATGATCGGAATCGTGCAGGTCGGCGAACAGCAGCTGGCGGATCGTTACGCCTATTTGCCGTTGATCGGGATGTACATCGCTATTGCCTGGCTGGTTCCGAAACTGACGGAAAGAAGGCGATACGTCGCCCGCCTGTTGCCGGCAGCAGCCGCAACGGTGGTCCTGTTCTGTGCCGGACTGGCGTCTGCTCAGATCGGATACTGGCGGGATGGTGAGACATTGATGCGGCACAGCCTCGCGGTCACCGCCGACAATCCGTTCGCGCGAGCCGTCCTGGGAGATGCGCTCATCGATCAGGGGCTGCTCGAGGAAGGGATCCGGGAGTATCAAGCCGGCATTGCGCTTGCACCCGACGATCCGGCGGCGCATCAAAGGTTTGCTTTGATTCTGGAGCTGATCGGCCAGTCGGAAGAAGCGATCCGGCAGTATCGCGTAGTGCTCGCTCTTGACCAGACGCAGGCTGCACCGCATTACCGGATGGGACTGACCCTGTTGCGGCTGCGCCGCCTTCGCGAAGCGCGCGAGGCTCTGACTCGTTCGGTCCAGCTCGACGACGATAACGCAATGGCCTTTGCACACCTCGCGAAATTGTGGCGGTCGTACGGTGAGTTCCAGAAGTCGCTGGAATGCGGCGAGCGGGCGCTCGAACTGGATGACTCACTGCTCGTCTGTCATCACCTCGTCGCGCTCAATCTGCGCGATCTGGGACGCCCCGACGAAGCGGACGAACACTTGCGAGTCGTCGTCGAAGCGGAGCCGGATAATGAGCGCGCGCGGGCGGACCTGCGGCGGGTTCTGACGCTGGCGGCACGGCGGAACGCAAATTCAACCGCCGCGCCCGGGCTAAACCGACGCCGACTTTGAGCGGTTCGGCACGGCCGTGAGTGTGTGCCAATCAATTGTGACCGGTTGCCGGTCGCGCAGGACCGTATTGCTTCCGTAACGAATGACTCCCAGGACCGGAACCGAGGTGCGCTCTGCGATTTCCCGCTCGTTGGATTCGGCGGAGGGATCGTCGACCGGGGTCGATTCGTTGAGTACGATTCCCGCGATTGCCAGGTTGCGCGCGCGGGCCGCCTCCACGGTGAGCAGCGTATGGTTGATGGTCCCCAGCCCGAGCCGCGCAACGATCAGGAGAGGATATCCGAGGTCAACGGCAAGATCAGCGACGGTCTCGTCGTCACTAAGAGGGCAAAGGAGTCCTCCGACCCCTTCGATCAGGAGATGATCGACCTGGTCCTCCCACCAGCGTGCTCCGGAGCGGAGCAGGCGGGGATCCACTTGCTTTCCTTGGAGACGCGCAGCGATCGGAGGGGCAAGGGGGGCCTCGAATCGTTGCGGGCAGACCCGTTGTGATTCAAACCGGTTCCCGACCGCCGATTCGAGTTCCTCTGCATCTTCCCACACGAGGCCGCCGGCCGAATCTCGCACTGCGCCGCTGCATGCCGGCTTGTAGGCACCAACGCTCTTGCCCGCGCGGACGAGCGCGCGCGCTGCAAGAGCCGCGACGTAAGTTTTTCCGACGCCGGTGTCGGTGGCAGTAATGAAGAGTCCGCGCGTCGGCATGAGAGTTGTTGAATCGATTAGACTATCGGCCGAGGTGTGAAGCCGATGATGATGAAACCGAGCGTCAACCAGCCGAGAATGACGCGGAATAGACCGAGCGGCACCGTGTCATCCGCCGTTGGTGGATGGCGCGGTCCCATGATCAGAAGCAGAATCAGGATCAGTCCGTAGGCGTACTCGCCGGTGTAAACCATGTAGAAAATGGAGCCGTAGAGAAGCAGATAGGCGACGGTGTGCGCGCGCCTTCCAATCAGTGTGTAAAGGATATGTCCGCCGTCGAGCTGCCCGATCGGCATGAGATTGAGAGCGGTGATGAAGACTCCGACCCACCCCGCAAAGAGAAGCGGATTGAGGAGAATTTCGTGCCCGGGCGTTCGCGGCCCGCGGAGCCAATCGAACATCCAGGTGATGATGAGCGGATCGCCGAAGACGGGACCGATCGGGTTTTCGGGAAGCTCCGCGGTTCCGGCATCGAGGAGTCCGATTGTCAGTATGGGAAACGTCAGCACGAGGCCGGCGAGCGGTCCGGTGATGGCGATGTCGAACATTTCCTTGCGGTTTGCGACCCCTGCTCCCTGCACAATGACGGCTCCCATCGTCCCGAAGGGACTGATGGGAAACGGGATGAAGTAGGGGAGCGAGGCGGGAACCCCGTAGCGGCGGGCCTGCAGGTAATGTCCCATCTCGTGAGCCCCCAGGATTGCGATGACCGCGAGCGCGTACGTGATTCCGTTGAAAATGAGTATGGGAATATTCGCCCCTTCGACAGGCGCAATGAGCAGCCTGAGAAAGACGAAGAAACCGGCGGGGCCGGCCCCGGGGATCATCCCGACAATGAAGACGCTGACGCAGGTCGCAAGAAACAGCAGCAGCGCGCGCCGCTTCCGGCTGCGAATCGTCGGACGGTACGGCATCGGGCCGGCGCCCGGATGCGCTTGCCGATGCCGGGGGTCGATCAACTCCACTTCGGAGGGGATGATGGTCGGAATATCGTCATTGCGGGGGTGTTCGTCAGCAGCCATCCGTTCCACTCGCGTTGCGTGCCGGGAAGTTACTGGTCATTGTAGGGCGTGAGGAACGGCAGGCCAATCGACCCGGTGCGATCCCGTTCGCACTTGTGGACTGATGCGAGCCCGTTCGATCCGCCGCACACGACACAATTTGCATGAAAGCCGAGATGGACCCGAATTCCCTTCGCAGCGCCCGCTGGTTTGCCGGCCGGAACGATCTCGCTTTCCAGCATCGAGCGGCACTCCGCTCGATGGGGCTCGATCCGGATGCCTACGCCGGCAAACCGGTGATCGGCATCGCGAACAGCTGGAGCGAGCTGAACAATTGCAACATGAATCTTCGCGAGCTGGCCGATGCGGTCAAGCGGGGTGTGCTTGCAGCGGGGGGACTTCCGCTGGAATTCCCGACGATTTCACTCGGCGAAGAATTCATGAAGCCCTCCGCGATGCTCTATCGAAACCTGATGTCGATGGACGTCGAGGAGACGCTCCGCTCGAATCCGATCGACGGCGTTGTGCTGCTATGCAATTGCGACAAGACCACGCCGGCGCAACTGATGGCGGCTGCGAGCGCGGATCTCCCCGCGATTCAACTCAACGGAGGCCCGCGCTCGGTGGGCCAGTTTCACGGCGCGCCGGTCGGTTCGGGGACCGCGCTCTGGAAATACTGGGACGAGTTCCGTGCGGGTCGACTGAGCCGTGAAGACTGGGACGAGCTCGAAGCGTGCATCGCCTGTTCCGGCGGTGCGTGTAACACGATGGGAACGGCCTCGACAATGACGGCCATTTCCGAAGCGCTCGGCATGATGCTGCCGGGTGTTTCGAGTCTGGGGGCGACCGACTCGCGGCGCGTCGCAGCTGCTGAGGCAACCGGGCGGCGTATTGTCGCGATGGTGAACGAAGACCTGCGACCTTCGAAGATCCTGACGCGCGCCGCCTTCGACAACGCCGTCCGCACATTGCTCGCACTGGGGGGATCGACAAACGCGGTGATCCATCTCATCGCGATGGCGGGGCGCAGAAACATTTCGCTTCTCCTGTCGCGGTTCGACGAACTCTCTC
>JBFWWA010000485.1:0-4368 GCA_050246455.1 Planctomycetaceae bacterium | reverse complement strand
CTGTTCCTGCTTCTGGCGATCCTGTCGCTCGAGGTTTTCGGCATTATTCTGGCCGGTTACTCGAGCGGCTCAAAGTGGTCGCTCTTCGGCGGCATGCGTGAAGCAGCCCAGATGGTGAGCTACGAGATCCCCCTGGCGATCAGTGCCCTGGTGCCGGTCGTCGCGGTCGGATCGCTGAATCTCGGCGAGATCGGCCGGATGCAGCACGGCTGGTTCCTGAACTGGATGATCTTCCACGATCCGTTCACGTTTATCGCGTTCTTCGTCTACTTCACGGTGGCGACGGCCGGTTGCAAGCGGGCTCCGTTCGACCTGGCCGAAGCGGAAAGCGAACTTGTCGGCGGGTTCCACACGGAATACAGCGGAATGCGCTGGTCGTTCTTCTTCCTGGCGGAATACGCCAGCATGTTCCTGGTGAGCACTGTGGCGGCGCTCTTGTTTCTCGGAGGCTGGTACACGGGTATCGGGCCGATTGACGACGCAATGCTCGGCCTCCGGGAATCGGCGGCGGGGGCGGAGGGCTTCGTGCTTTCGAGCTACATCGCCAACCTGTTCGGCATGGTTGTGCTGGTGACGAAGGCCGGGCTGCTCGTCTGCGTCCAGATCTGGGTGCGGTGGACGCTGCCGCGGCTTCGCATCGACCAGGTGATGATGACCTGCCTGAAATATCTCGTGCCGATCAGCTGCTTCCTGTTCCTGGGGGCGGTTCTCTGGCCTCTGGTGCTGGCTTATACAACCGGCCGGACGACGGTTTTGCCTTCGTCAAAGCCGCTCGGAGAGTTCACGCGGCATGCCGTGGTCAAAGTGGAAGGATCGAAGAAGCCGCATGCGAGTCGCACGGCCGACGCGGGAACCCGTTCCGTGCAATTGCAAGGAGCGGGACGGGTTGAAGGGGAGTCCCGATGACCGTGGGTGAACTGCTGTTTCTGCTCTTTGCACTCGCGACCTGCGGCGGAGCGATCGCCGTGGCCGTCAGTCAGAACGTCGTTCGAATGGCTTTCTGGCTGATCGTGACTCTGGGCTCGACCTCGGGTCTCTTCTTTCTGCTGCACGCTGATTTCGTGGCGGCGGCCCAGCTTCTGATTTACGTCGGCGGGACGGTCGTGCTTCTGATCTTCGGCGTCATGCTCACGGCGAGCGGGCCGTATGTCCGGATCAAGACGTCACCTGCTGAAGGTTTTCTTGCCGCGGGAATTGGGGCGCTTTTCCTGGCGATGATTTTCTCGACGGTGTATTCGATCGACTGGGCGAAATTGTCGATCGACGCGCAGGGGGGGATGGCGACGCACTATCCCGAGCCGATTGCCGCCGAGGGGGCAACCGCACGTCCGATCGGGCTGAAGCTCATCGGTGTCAGCACCGAAGATCTCGGCAAGGACGGGGATGGAAAACTCAGCACCGGCTATTTGCTGCCGTTTGAAATCGTCTCGATCCACCTTCTGGTGGTGCTGATTGGAGCTGCTTACCTCGCCCGCGCGAAGCGGCGAGTCGATCCGACAGCTGATGCCGCCGGCCGCGGCGTTTGAGGACAACAGATGGACGGGATTTCACTCAACGCGTTTCTTCTGGTCGGAGCGGTGCTCTTTGTCTGCGGAGTCGTCTGTATGACGACCAAGCGGAACGGCATCGGCGTCCTTATGGGAGTTGAGCTCGTTCTGAACGGTGCGAACATCAACTTCGTCGCGTTCTCCCGGTATACCTCGCTGGGAATCGACGGCCAGGTGATTTCCCTGTTCGTGATTGTTCTGGCTGCGGCCGAAGCGGCGGTGGCCCTCGCCATTGCATTGAGCTTCTACAACAACCACCTTTCCATCGACGTTGATCGCGGCGATGAGCTGAAGGGTTGAGTTGGGTGTCTGTTCATCGTGCAGAGTGATTCGAACGGTTTTCGTCATTAGACATTGGTTGTTCGCGAACAATGGATGCTGCCACTTACCAGTCGACCGGCGAAACGCTGAAGACGCTGCTGACGTTCGCTTGGCTTTTGCCGCTGGCGGGCTTCGCGATCGAGATCTTCGGCGGATACTGGGGTGATCGCCGTGACAAGAAGGCGGCGTACCTCGCGGTCGCCTGCATCTTCACCGGCTTCGTGCTGAGCACGGCCGCCCTCGTTACCTGGGGAAAGGCGACGCACTGGGCAGCGCTCAGTGCCGAAGTTCATCACGGCGCGGCGCATCATAGCGTGGCGGACGATGCCGCCCATCCTGCACCCGCCCATCCGGCGGCGGCTCATTCGGAAGCGGGGCATGCGCATGCCGAGGGGGGGATTTCTCCCAAGACGGCCTTCAACGGCACTTACTACACGCTGGCCGAGTTCGGCTCCCTCAAAATCTCGCTCGACTACTACATCGACAGCCTCACTCTCGTGATGTTCACGATGGTGACGCTCATTGCGACGTGCATTCACATCTTCGCGATGGGATACATGCACGAAGAGCTGACCGACAATTACGCCGATCATCACGTTCACGTTTCCGGCGGCGGGCATCTGCATCGGCCGGGGCGGTTCTACCGCTTCTTTGCATACATGTCGCTTTTCTGCTTCTCGATGCTCGGGCTCGTCATCGCCGGCAACATCTTCATGGTGTTCGTCTTCTGGGAGCTCGTCGGCATCTGCAGCTACTTCCTGATCGGCTTCTACGTCGAACGAAAGTCGGCCAGCACTGCTGCCAATAAAGCGTTCATCATGAACCGCGTCGGCGACTTCGGCTTCCTTATCGGCCTCATGATTCTCTGGACCTGGTTCGGGACGTTCCAGTTCGGCGCTCATGAAATCGGCGGAGTCGAAAAGCCGGGTCTGTTTGAAATGGTTCGTGGCGAGCACGGAGCGCTCGATGTCGATCAGGCGGCAGGGGCCGTGCGGCTGCACGGCGAAGGAAACAAGACGATTCCCTACACGCTGCTCGTCACTGCCGGCCTCGGAATTTTCGCCGGCTGCATCGGAAAAAGTGCACAGTTCCCGCTGCAGACCTGGCTTCCCGACGCCATGGAAGGGCCGACGCCGGTTTCCGCGCTCGTCCACTCGGCAACGATGGTGGCAGCCGGTGTGTATCTGGCGGGGCGTTTCTTCCCGATCTTTACTCCCGAAGTGCTGCTGACAATTTCCTACGTCGGCTGCATCACTTTGTTCGTCGCGGCAACGATTGCGATTGTCGCGACCGACATCAAGCGGGTTCTCGCCTATTCGACGATCAGCCAGCTTGGCTACATGATGCTGGCGATCGGTCTCGGGGGCTGGGGGGCAGGGCTCTTCCACCTCATTACGCACGCGTTTTTCAAGTCGCTGATGTTCCTCGCCTCCGGCAGCGTCATTGCCGGCTGCCACCACGAGCAGGAAATGCCGCGGATGGGCGGGCTGCTCAAGAAAATGCCGATCACCGGGTATGCGATGCTCGTCGGCGTGATTGCCATCAGCGGCCTCGCGATTCCGGGCGTCACCGTTCCGATCATCGGACAAGTCGCGTTTTCGGGCTACCACTCGAAGGATGCCATCGTCGCGACCGCGCTGGCCTACATGGGACAGAACCCGTCGCATTTTCTGTTGTTCTGGGTTCCGCTGATCACCGCGGGAATTACCGCGTTCTACATGTTCCGGCTGTGGTTCTACACGTTCTACGGAACTCCGCGCGACAAGGAACTGTACGACCACGTGCACGAGTCGCCGTGGGTGATGACCGGACCGCTCATTGTTCTTTCGTTCTTCGCGGCGTTCGTCGCTGCGTGGGGTGAATCGGGCGTGCTCTACAAGTTGCTGATTCACAGCGAGCCCGCGGGCGTGGCGGCCGGTGCGGCCTCCGGCTCGCTCGCAGCCGCGACCATCCTCTTTCCCAGCCACGATGCAATTCACGCCGTTCACTCGACCGCCGGGATGTGGGCGCTCGTCGTGGCCTCGATCGGCACGGTGCTCGCATTCCTGCTGTATGGAATCCGCGTCGTGAACCCGGCGGAGATTGCCCGGCAGTTCGCGACGCTGCACCACTTCCTCGTCGAGAAGTGGCAGTTCGACAATCTCTACGATGCAATGTTCACCCGTCCGGCGAAGATCGTCGCCGCATTCTGCGCGGCGTTCGATCGGAAAGTCTTCGACGGTTTCCTGCACGCTCTGTGCCGCTGGGCGGTCAGCCTCTCCCGTTGGGACCGGAAGTTCGACGAGAGTGTGGTCGACGGACTGGTCAACCTCACGGCGGACGCGACCTTCGCGATCGGCCGGTCACTGCGGACGATTCAGACCGGCCTCCTCCTGCAGTACGTCATGTTCATTGCCCTGTCGGTGCTGACGTTGTTCGTGCTTTTGTTCACGCTGTTTCCGAAATAAGTTCTCGGTCGGCCCTGCCGACCGAACCACAATAATCTCAGACTCTGGTCCAT
>JBFWWA010000484.1:0-4374 GCA_050246455.1 Planctomycetaceae bacterium | reverse complement strand
CTTCGCGATCGGGTTCACCTTATAGAGGGAGCCGTTGCCGACAAAGTCCTTGAGATCGACGCCGGCCAGAATCGAGTGCTTCTCCGCACCCGGGGCGATGCGCACTGCGGTCTTCGTATCGTTCGAGTGATGCCCCGTGTAATGCCCGCCGAGAACTTCCGGATCGAATTCTTCCCACAGCTCGAAACCCGCCGGCGGGTCTTTCTTCCCGCGGAGTGAAAACGCGTGACTCGCGGTCCGGATGCCGACGACCGGCTTGCCGGCAGCAACATGCTTCCTGATCAACTGCATCTGCACCGTGGGAAGCATGCGGCGGCGAACGCTGACCAGAATGACATCAGCGTCTGAAATCACCTTCTCGATGCCGGGGAGGTCGTTCTTCTCTTTCTCGCCTTGAATGATGCTGACCCGGAACTCGCCCAGATCGCTTTTGGCATAGGCCGGCAGCGAGATGTTCGTCTTGTATTCCGGCTCGGCGATGAGCATCACGATGTGCGGCTGCGCGAGCTCCGCGATCTTGGCAGCGGGAGACTCCGCTTTGGCGGAGACATGAAGACACCCGAGGGCAAGTACCACCGCGAAACAGAACGCGCCGGAACGACGGCAGTGCGGCATCGGGAGAGTCCTTGAACCGGATTTCTGGGACGGAGGCCGGAGTTTTCAGGCGGGTGCGGGGCAGACATTGAGTGTGCCACCCCCCCGGCCCGATTGCCAGCGACTTTCTCGACGGCCGTCGAGCGCCCAGGAATTGAAGAGATGAAATAAGGAACCCTGGAATCCAGGAAAAGCGTTCTGAACGGGGACGAACGGCAAGTTGCCGCTGCGAATTCTGCACCCTCGCATTCTCTTCCTGCCATCCTGGTTTCCTGGGTTCCTTATTCAAATCCCTCCGCCGTTGGGTGGGCGTTCTCAGATCTCACCGCTCGATCCCGGGCACACACAGGTCCAATCGTGATGATCCATTGCGACTTTCTTGGCACGCTCCCCGGGAGCGGGTTAAGATGGAATGACCTGTCCGTGCCGGGACTGCGCCCAGTGCGGAGACCGCTACCTCCCCGTTCCCGCCCGCCGACTGCTTCTCCAGAAGGTGTCCGCAATGACCGTGCGACCGGCTTGCGATTTACGTCGAGAGAATCGCCGCGGCCCGGCCATTTCCCTCGCGGCTGCGGCATTGTTCCTCGTCTCTTTCTGGATGGTGAGCATCGAGCGATCGCGCGCCGCCGATCCCAAGGCGCCGGCGCCGGCCGCCGCCAATGCCGACGTTCCCCCCGAACACGCGAAGCTGATGGCGGAAGGGCTCGAGATTTATAAGAAGGATGTCAAAGCGATCCTCGCGAAGCGCTGCCTCGACTGCCACAACGGAGTCGACACCACCGAAGGAGGTTTCAGCCTCGCGACGCGCGAAGCACTCCTCAAAGGGGGCAAGAAAGGGAAGGCGGTCGTTCCGGGAAAATCGCAGGAGAGCAATCTCTTCCGCATGGTGGCTCACCTTGAAGAGCCCCACATGCCGAAAGACGAAGACAAACTCCCCGATGCCGAAATCGCGCAGCTCGCCGCCTGGATCGACCGCTACGCCCCGTACGACGGCGACTTGAGCGGAGCCGACACCGACGGTAAATCGTGGACGACCCGCGCACCGGGTGAGAAGACACGCGAGTTCTGGTCGTATCAGCCGCTCGCGAAGGTTTCGGTCCCCGACGTCGCACGACCGGAGTGGAGCGCGAACCCGATCGACCGGTTCATTCTGTCGCGACTCGAAAAAGAGAAAATCGAGCCGAGCCCGGAAGTCGATCGCCGCCGGCTCATCCGCCGCCTGTCGTTCGACCTTCTCGGACTGCCACCCGAGCCGGAATCGATCGATGCGTTCGTGAGCGACGAATCACCGGATGCGTATGACCGGCTCGTCGACCGGATGCTCGCGAATCCGCATTTCGGGGAACGCTGGGGTCGGCACTGGCTTGATCTCGCGCGGTTCGCGGAGAGCCACGGTTTCGAGCACGATTACGACCGCGAGACCGCGTATCACTACCGCGATTTCGTCATCCAGGCGCTCAATAAGGACGTGCCGTACGACACGTTCGTCAAATGGCAGCTCGCGGGGGACGAATTCGCACCCGAAGAAAACCTGGCGATGATGGCGACCGGTTTCCTCGCGGCCGGTGTGCACAGCACGCAGATCACGAAGAACGAAGTCGAGAAGCATCGCTACGACGAGCTCGACGACATGCTCGCAACGACCGGCACCGCAATGCTCGGTCTCACCATCGGCTGCGCACGCTGCCACGACCACAAGTTCGACGCGATCCCGCAGGGGGATTATTACCGACTTCTCTCCACCTTCACGACCACAATCCGCAGCGAAGTCGAACTGAACTTCGATAAGGAAGGCTACGCCCGCGCGAAGCAGGCGTTCGACAGCGAGCTCGCACCGCTTCTCGAAAAGCAGAAAAAGTACGAAGCGGAAGCACTCCCCGCGAAGTTCGCGAAGTGGGAAGCAGGCCGCACCGACGCCGATCTTCCGACGTGGGTCGAGCCGGTGCCGTTTGAATTAATATCATCCGGCGGCGCGACGTTTACGATTCAGGACGATGGCTCGATCCTGGTCAGCGGCAAAGCGGCCGCGAAGGATGTCTGGACCCTCACGTTCAAGATGCCGGACGGCAGCGGCGAGATGGCCGGCGCGCGGCTCGAAACCCTTTCCGATCCGACATTGCCGGAGCGCGGCCCCGGACGGAACAAGGACGGCAACTTCTCACTCTCCGATCTCAAGATCACAATCGCGCCGCAGATCGATAAGGAGAAACCCGAGAACATCACACTCAGAAATCCGCGCGCGACCTTCGAGCAGAAGGATGCGGGGGCGGCCGCAGCGATCGACGGCGATCCGAAAACGGGATGGGGAGTTTCGGGCGAAGCGGGGCGAAGCCACGCGGCCGCGTTCGAGTTCGCGAAACCGGTCGGGCATCCCGCCGGATCGATCGTCACCGTCACACTCAAATTCGAAAACGAAAACCTGCAGCCGGGCCGCATCCGTTTCGCCGTGACGACGGCGAATGGCGCACCGGCCATCGATTCGGTCGGCGCACCGACCGACGTGCTGTACTTCCTTAAAGAGAAATCGAAGCCGCGGGTTCCGGAACAGACGGCGGGGCTCGTCAAATGGTTCCGCCGCATCGATGCCGACTGGCTCGCGCATCAGAAGCAGATCGACGACAAGATCGCGAAGGCGCCGCAGCCCGATCTCCGAAAAGTCCTCGTCTCGAGCGAAGGGCTCGCGCCGATTCGTCTGCATTCTCAGGGAGAAGATTTCTTCCCCGAAACGTTCTTCCTCCGGCGCGGCGACACGAACCAGAAGGAAGGCCCGGCGCCGGTTGGCTACCTGCAGGTGCTGATGCGGACTCCCGAAGGAGACAAGCATTGGCCGGTGGCGGCTCCGCCGAAATCGCGCACCTCGTTCCGCCGCACCGCGCTCGCGAGCTGGATTACCGATACAAACGAGGGTGCCGGAAATCTCCTCGCACGCGTGATCGTGAATCGTCTCTGGCAGCATCACTTCGGCCGCGGCATCGTCGCCACGCCGAGCGATTTCGGCACGCGCGGCGAACTGCCGACGCATCCTGAACTTCTCGACTGGCTCGCGGCGGAACTGATCCGCAACGAATGGCAGCTCAAACCGATTCATCATCTGATCGTAACGAGCGCCGCGTACCGGCAGAGCTCGGCCGGACGACCGGAGGTTGTCAAAGTCGATCCCGACAACAAGCTCGTCTGGCGGCACACGCGGCGCAGGCTCGAAGGGGAGGTGATCCGCGATGCCCTCCTCGGGGCGAGCGGCGTGATGGAACAACGGATGTTCGGACCGGGAACCCTCGACGAGCAGCATCGCCGCCGCAGCATTTATTTCACCGTGAAGCGGAGCCAGCTCGCACCGATGATGCAGGTCTTCGACGCACCCGATGCTCTTTCGAGCGTCGGCGAGAGGCCGTCGACGACCATCGCCCCGCAGGCGCTCATGCTCCTCAACAACCCCGCCACGCGAGACTGGTCACGCGGCTTCGCAAAAAAAATCATCGCCAAGACCGGAAATGCACCGGACCAGATGATCCGCGGTACGTATCTCACAGCCCTCGGCCGTGAACCGAACGACAGCGAATCGCACGAGGCGCAGGAATTTCTGATAGCACAATCAGCAACCTATGCCGCTGAAGACAGGACCGAATCGGCACTGACCGACTTTTGTCAGATCATACTCTGCCTCAACGAGTTCATTTACGTGGAATGATTCGGCCGGGTGGCCGGGGCAAAGCGCAGCGTGCCCCGGAGTCCTCGTCCGACTGAGATTTCGAAAAACGCATCGCAATACGGAAACTCAAC
>JBFWWA010000483.1:0-4384 GCA_050246455.1 Planctomycetaceae bacterium | reverse complement strand
GATGTTCGAACTGATCGATCTGCTGACAGCAGTGCTCGGGGGCGTTCCGTCCGATCGACACGGCAACGCCCGGCGACTGGAACCGGCTGCCGGACGAACCCCGCAGGCTTGAGAGATCAATCGCACGGATGTGGGGCGACCGATGGCCTCTGTCGGCCGTTGCCATCGTCTGTCGCACTCTCGATAATCAGGTGACGCACCCATTCACCTGAATCGAGCAATGACATGACGCGGCTGGCGATCTGTCCCCAGCAGCACATCTGGTCGCCTGTCGTCACGGATCAGGGGCAACCGGAACTGACGTGCCCCATCTGCGGCACGATCGGCGAGCCGACCGCCCCCGAATTGATCGCGACCGTCCACGAATACGAGTCGATCGCCGCCGATGCGCTCCCGCCGATCGTCCCGCTCTCCACGGTGATCCCGGTCGGGCGGCCGAATGCCCGACGCGGAGATTCTCCGGATTTCACCGTACCGGAAATCGCCGATTATGAAATCGTGCGCGAGCTCGGCCGCGGGGGAATGGGAGTCGTCTACCTCGCGCGGCACCAGACTCTCAAACGGCTCGTCGCGCTGAAAATGATTCGCGGGGACGTCAGCGCCGATGACGGCGCCCTCCTCCGATTCCAGCGCGAAGCGGAAGCCGTGGCGCGGCTGCAGCATCATGCCATCGTGCAGATTCACGAAGTTGGCACGCATCGCGGCTCCCCGTATCTTGCGCTCGAATTCATCGACGGCGACAACCTGGCGCAGAGGCTTCGCGGAACCACGATGCCGCCGAAGCTTGCCGCCGGTCTCGTCGAGTCCCTTGCCCGCACCATTCACTACGCGCATCAGAACGGCATCGTTCATCGCGACCTGACTCCGCGCAACGTACTTCTCGCGCGCAGCACCTCGACGCAGGGAGTGCGACTGAGCACCGCCGACACGGAAGCGTGCGAACCGAAGATTACCGACTTCGGACTCGCGAAAGAGCTCGACGCCGACATTCAGCAGACGCAATCCGGCGTGATCATGGGAACGCCGAGCTACATGTCGCCGGAGCAGGCCCGGGGTCTGCCGAACGAAATCGGTCCCTGCACCGATATTCACGCCCTCGGAGCAGTGCTCTATGAAGCGTTGACCGGACGACCTCCGTTCATGGCGGCGACACAGCTTGAAACGCTGATGCAGGTCATCGAACAGGAGCCGGTCCCGCCGACGAAACTGCAGCGCACCGTCCCGCGCGATCTCGAAACGATCTGCCTCAAATGCCTCGAGAAAGATCCCCGCAAACGCTACGAGCGCGCCGAAGATCTGGCCGACGACCTGCGGCGTTTCATTTCAAACGAACCGATCCACGCGCGCCCGGTATCGCTTTTCGAGCGTGTCTGGAAGCTGACGCGCCGCCACCCTGCCCGGGCCGGTCTGGTAGCGGTGAGCCTGCTCGCCGTTCTGACGCTCACGCTCGGCGGAATCGCGTACAACGCGCGTCTTCGCTCGGAACGGGACAGGGCAAAGCAGAATGCTGAACTGGTCATGGAAGCGGTCGACAAGATGCTGACGGAAGTCGGCGAAGAGCAGCTCGCCGTCGAACCGCGCATGGAAGAGAAGCGCAGAGCTCTCCTCGCCGAAGCGCTCAAGCTCTACCAGGGACTCCTCGCTTTACAGCGGGACGATCCGACGGTCCGTTTCGAGACCGCACAGTCTCACCGCCGCATGGGGGAGATTCTGAATCTCCTGGGAGATCACGAACAGGCGGTCGCAGCCTACGGCGAAGCGCGAACACTGCTCGAACAACTGCTGGCAGATTCGCCGGACGACGGGTCCTACGCCGCAGAATTGGCGCACTGCGAGAACATGCGAGGAGAAGCGCTGCGAGCCGTCGGTCGAAACGAGGAGGCCGCCGCAGCCTATGAGCGCGCAATGGCGGTTCTGGAATCATCGGCCAACCGGACTTCGGATGTCGCCGCCGATCTGGAACTGGCGAGCGTTCTGTACAACATCGGAATTCTCCGGAAGCAATCGCAGCAGTTCCCCGAGGCGGAGGCGAAGTTCCGTCGAGCGATCGATCTGCTCGCGGCACCAAGTGGAGAGACATCGCGCACCACGCCCGGATTTCAGCAGCACCTCGCCAGAGCGTACCTCAACCTGGCTACGGTCATTCCGGCGGGCGATCGTTTCGCCGATGCGAAGAATGCGAACGAGCAGGCCATCGAGATTTTCAGCACGCTGACCCGGGCCTATCCCGAAAAGCCCGACTATCGCTACGAGCGGGCGATCGCATCGAACAATCTGGGAAACCTGATGGCGCGAACCGGCCGTTTCCCGGAAGCGAGAGACGCCTACCAGCAGGCGCGCGAAGAGTTCGCGGTGCTCGCCCGCGATTTTCCGAAGACGCCCCTCTATCGACGGGAGCTCGCGAATTCACTCAACAGCAAAGGGAGTATTCTCTCGCGGGATCGGAACTGGTCCGAGGCGGCGTCGGCTTGGTCGGAAGCAGCTCTGCTTCTGGAGGAGCTGGTGAATGAAGCCCCGGAACTCACGTCCTATCGCGGCGATCTCGGCATGGTCCTCGGAAATCTCGGCATCGCCTACGACAAACTCCAGCAGCCGGCAGAAGCACGCCGGCAGATTGAAAAGTCGATTAAACATCTCAATCTGGTCCTCGCCGCAGGTTCGGATGACGAATTGACGCGTCAGCTTCAACGCAACAACTATCAGAACCTCGCGGAAGCGCACATCGCCTCGCACGATCATCCGGCGGCGGCCCAGGCGGCACGATCGCTCTCCGAGATCTCCCCCGCCAATGAACTGAGTTATTTCGTGGCCGCCTGCTATTTCGCACGCTGCGTCAGGGAGACTGAAGATGCCGGCGCACTCGCCGCCGACGAGCGTGCGAAGCTCTCAAAACAGTACGGCGACGAAGCGATCGCGGCACTCCGCCGCGCCGTCGAGCTCGGCTTCCACGATGACGAGAGGTTCGAGAAGGAAACCGGCGCGGCATTCCGGTCGATCGCCTCGCGCCCGGAATTCGTCGAGCTGGCTGCCGAGATCCGCAAGAAGGGAATGTGACCGCGACGGTTGCCGCACGTTCCGGTCTCCGCACCCGCCTCTCGCCCCCCGGCTCCGATTTTTTCACGTAACGCGGCGCTGCGGACGATAATGATTGTGCGAAGTCTTGCGCTGAGCAACGTCGATCTCGATGCGCTCCGGGGGGAGCCAGGCATGCGCCCAATGTCAGCCGTCGCCGTAACGGTGGTGGCGATACTCATTTCGCTCGTTTCCGCGGAAATGGCGCGCGCACAGGGGACGACCGACCCCGTCATCCGCGACAGCAACGTCGGCTACATTGACGGTGCGATCCCCGGCGACATCCTTCGATTTCAGTTCGACGCCGCCTACGACATCAACCGCCCGACGCGCTCGGAGTTCTTCTGGTCTCCCGGCGAGCCGAACGGTAATGGCCCCGATATCCCGGAACGGTCCGTCGATTACCAGGACCTGCTTTTCGGGATCGAAAAGGCGTTCGGCCGGCGAACCTCCCTCTTCGTGAATCTTCCGGTTCGCTTTCTCGATCCGGAACTCAACCCGAACACGGCTGGTCTTGTCGACATGAATGCCGGCTTCAAGCATGCACTGATCTACAACGAAGATTTCGTCGCGACGTTTCAGTTCCGCACTTACGCACCAACCGGCGACGTCGAACGCGGACTCGGAAACGGCCACGTCAGCCTCGAACCCGCCTTGCTGATCTACAAACCTCTCGGCTACGGATGGGTCGCGGAAGCGGAAGTTCGAGACTGGATTCCGGTAGAAGGCGAAGCATTCGCGGGCAACGTGATTCGTTACGGCACCGGGCTGCACTACAACAACATTTGCTGGGGCGGGTGGCAAGTTGTCCCGACGGCGGAGTTCATCGGCTGGACCGCCCTCGACGGCAACGTCACGACGTTCGACGAGAATGACCTGCCGGTCATCGAAGATGCCACCGGCGATACCGTCTTCAATGTCAAAGTCGGCATGCGATTGAAGTACGAAGATCTCGGCGACGTCTACATGGGTTACGGCAACGCGATTACCGGCGACCGCTGGTACGAAGATACGTTCCGTATCGAGTTCCGGCTGTACCTGTAGTCGCGCACCCGCTCTCGAAGCTCGTTCAGTACCGGCGGATGGGAACCTCCGAGACCCGTTCGATGGAGCGGCGCATCAGGCCGACCACCGCCCACCCCGTCAGCATTCCCAGCAGGTAGACCGCGGCGATCATGATCGCCATCGTCGTCGAAAGACTCCGGTCGAGATAGTGCAGCGTCACCGGCCCGTGGTTCTGCACGGCGAAGATCCCCACGGCAATCAGCAATCCCATCAGGAAGAGGAAATAGACGATTCGCATAATTGACCT
>JBFWWA010000482.1:0-4386 GCA_050246455.1 Planctomycetaceae bacterium | reverse complement strand
TCGTCCGGTTGAAAATCTCCGCGAAGGCGCGCGGGCTCACGGTGTTCAGCGAATCACAGCACGGCATCCGGAATGCGACAGGTGAATTGCCTGGAACCCTCTGCAGCAGATCGACGCAGTCGTCGTACGTTTTTTTCGCTTTCTTGAAATCGCCATCCTTCAAGAGCGGACAGGGATGATCGATTGTGTGAATTTCGAGCGATAGACCTTCCGCCAGCCAGCTCTGGAGCTGCGGGTCGTCCGGCTTCACGGAGCAGGTCATGATCGAGACCGGCGCGCGGCCATCAATCTTCTTCAACCGTTGCAGAATCGGCCGCAGATACGACTCGTACTTCGCAGGGTCGCGCATGTCGTCGATGCCGAGCACCACAACCGCGTCGACTCCGTCCTCCCCGACCCACTGCGGCGTGACGAGTTTCGGAAAGTTCTGCGACGGGTAGTACGGGTTGAGCTCATCGAGGTAGGTCAACCGGTTCCCGTTAACAGACTTTGCGGGCGGGGCCGCGTCTGCCCAGTTTCCCAAAAGGAGGACCGCGGCAAGAGCTGGAAGGGACCGGATCAGAAACGCCATGGTGCGGATCATCAGAAGTCCTCGCAGATCGACAGCAGCGCGACCAGCGGCTGAGAAACGAGCCCGGAACGGATCAAGCCATCAATACATTACCGTCTTCAAAGCCGCGTCGCGACGGGCAAGCTGAAGCTTCCCGCAGGTTGGCTTTCGCAATAAAACCATCATTGAGACGGCCGCGCAGTGCGTGTACTTTGATAGGTGTTGATAACGGACTCCTGGTTGTTCGTTTCAAACCCTCTTCGTCGAATTCGCTGATCCTGCGGGAGACCCCAATGCTTCGTTCCCTGCTCGCGTTCTCGTTTCTCAGTTTCGGACTGTTCGCGACCGCAGTCTGCCGTGGCGCGGATGAATTGCCGTACGTTCAGCATCAGAACATCGTTTACGCCGAGGTTCACGGTGTCGGCCTGCTGCTCGACGTCTTCGTGCCGACCGGCAAGTCGAACGGCCTCGGAATCGTCGTCGTGGCAAGCGGCGCGTGGTACTCCGACCGCGGGAAGATCAACGATCTCTAAAAGGCGCAGTTCTTCGACATCTTCACCAGGCGAGGTTACACCGTCTTTGCTGTTCGTCCCGGCTCGCAGACCCGCTTTTCCGTTCACGATATGCTCGAGAATCTCAACACCGGCATCCTCTGGGTGAAGCGGCACGCCGGTGAGTACAAGATCGATCCCAACCAGCTCGGCCTCACCGGCGCGTCAGCCGGTGGTCATCTCGCCTGCCTTGCTTCGGTAACGGCTCAGGAATCGACCGATGGAAAACCGGACACGCGCGTGAAGGCGACCGCCGTCTTCTTTCCGCCGACCGATTTCCTGGTCTACGGCGGCCGACCGTTCGATCCGCAATCGTTTCTGTTCAAAACACTCGCGCTGTCTCGAGATCCGAAGAAGCTCAAGGCGGTCGACGACGACGAAATGAAAAAGCTGTTGACCGAAATCTCACCCGCGCGGCGGGTCCACTCGAAAGTGCCGCCGTTCCTGTTCATTCACGGGAATGCCGACCTTATGGTTCCCCTTCAACAATCGGAAACGATGGTCGAGGCGCTCAAGAAGGAGAACATTCCCGTGGAGCTCATCGTCAAGCAAGGGGGTGGACATCCCTGGCCGACGATTCACGAGGAAGTGAAGGTCATTGCCGACTGGTTCGACAAGCAGCTCGCTTCCAATGCATCCGCAACGACGGAACCCGCACCGACGGCCGCGGGAAAATAAAAGCAGAGAACGCGATTCCGGCGCAGAAGGAACGCTGAATGACGGCAACTTCCGCGAATCCTTCCGATGCGCGCCCGCAGTCGGGGCTCGGAAGCGATCTGCCCGGAAGCGGTCGAAATGGCTCGCACGTTGAACGATTCGCGCCGCGGCATCCGGCAGTTCCGGCGGCCGTTGCATTCGCGGCGGGAATCGCGTGCGATCGCTGGTTCGGGTTGCGATGGGAGATCTGGCTCGTCGCATCCGTCATCCTCGCAATTGTCTGGATTGCGTTGCTGCGCCGGGGATCGAATCGCGCCGCCGTCGTCACGCTCGTCATGCTCGGCATCACCGCCGGTGGAGCGCGGCATCATCAGGTCTGGTCGGTCGGGCCGAACGATGAGATCGCGCTTTTCGCAAGCGATGAGCCGTCGCTGGTTCGCGTCTCTGGCCGGATCGTCGACGAACCCGAGGTCATCATCCGGCAGAAAGATCCGTGGCGTTCGGCCTGGCCCCGTCCGGACTTTTCCATGGCGACCATCGAGTGCGAATCGATCGCGACTTCGAACGGCAGTTTGCCGGTGACGGGACGCGCGCAGCTGCAGGTCACCGGCCATCTGCTGCACGTTGCAACGGGAGACGAGGTGACCGTCATCGGCTGGCTGTCGCGACCGAACCGGCCGCGCAATCCCGGGGAGTTCGACGCCCGGGACATGCTCAAGCAGGAAGGAGCCGGCTGCGTCGTCCGGACCGATCATCCGGACGGAGTTCGCCGCGTCAGCTCGGAAGGGAGACCTCTTGTCGCGAGCTCGGTCGCATCGATCCGCGGAGAGATCCAATCGCAGTTCACGCATCAGCTTCGCCCGCGGACTCAACCGCTCGCCTCGTCGCTGATTCTGGGCGACCGGGCCGGGCTCACGCGCGAAGTGCGCGACGCATTCGCCGAAAGCGGAATGATGCACGTGCTCGCCATCTCCGGACAGAACGTCGCCATTCTGGCAGCGCTCGTGTTCCTCGTCTGCCGGTTATTCGGCGCTTCGGAACGAACCAGTGCGGCATTGATCGGAGCAATCACGCTCGGCTACGCGGGGATCACTCTGGCCGAACCCCCGATCTTGCGCGCAACCGTGATGATTCTGCTGCTCGTGATCGGAAGACCGTGGCATCGAAGCGTCAGCCTGGCAACGCTCCTTGCGATCTCGGCATTCAGCCTGCTGATCTGGAGCCCCGGCGATCTCTTCGACGTCGGCGCACAGCTTTCGTTCCTGGCAGTGCTGGGAATGGGCTGGTTTGCATCGACCGGCATCGGAAAACTTCTGACAAAACCGCGATCGTTTGAAGGGCTCGAAGATCCTCCCGGACCGATCGTGGAATTCAGCAGGGGAATGTGGCGAACCGCACTTCTGAGTTACGGCGTCACTGCCGCTATCTGGATCTTCACCTTGCCGCTCGTGGCCGCCCGGTTTCACATCGTTTCGCCGGTCGGGTTCGTCATCAATGTTCTGCTCGCGCCGCTTGTCGTCATCGTACTCTGGCTGGGTTATCTGTTCGCGCTCTGCGGGCTGGTGTTTCCGCCGTTGACCCGACTCCTTGGTCCGGCGTTTGATTTTTCACTGAACCAGTTCCTCAGCCTCGTCGAAAGCGCTTCCGACTGGAAACTCGGCTGGTTTCACGTACCGGCAATTCCCGGCTGGTGGCTCGCCGGCTATTATCTCATTCTCGCGACGGTTCTCCTCGGCGGAGTGCGCAAATGGCTGGCGCGGCCGGCAATGGCGGCGCTCATGCTCTGGGTGGTCGCCGGGCTCGCCGTGGAACTGATGCCCTCCCGCTCCCGCGACCTGGTCGTGCGGTTTTTGTCCGTCGGGCACGGCGGCGCGATCCTCGTCGAAATGCCGAACGGAAAAACACTGCTGTACGACGTCGGAGCCATTCACGATGCTGACTACGCGCAGCGCACCGTCGAACACGCGCTCTGGCATGATCATCGGCGCGGTATCGATGCGATGATTGTTTCGCATGCCGACGTCGACCATTTCAACGGCGCGCCGGGTTTGATGCGCAGCGTCACGGTCGGGTCTCTGTTCGTCGCACGCACGTTCCTCGATCTGGAACAGGAACAGGTTCAACGGCTCACCGACAGTGCCGCCGCGTACGAAGTGCCGATCCGTTTCGTCGCGCGCGGCGACCGGCTGCGGATCGACGACGACGTCCGCGTCGAAGTGCTCCACCCCCCGGCTGACCGAGCGAGCTTCGACGACAACGCGAACAGCGTCACGCTGCTGATCGAGTACAAAGGACGCACAATCCTGCTCGCGGGCGATCTGGCTGGCGTCGGACTCAACGACCTGCTCCGGGAGCCGGCGCAGAAGACAGACGTGCTGCTTGCACCCCACCACGGAAGCCTCACGTCGAACACTCCGCAACTGGCCGACTGGACACGACCGGAGCTCGTCGTCGTCAGCAGTGGTCGAACATCGACTCTGCCGAAGTTGCGTGAGCGTTATCACGGCGAAGTCGTTTCGACTTACGACGCGGGCGCAGTGACCGTCCGCATCACGCCGGAAGGAGAACTGCTGCCGGACGTTCATCGCGCACAGTACCAGTGATGAACAGACCGGCTCAGATGTTCAG
>JBFWWA010000481.1:0-4388 GCA_050246455.1 Planctomycetaceae bacterium | reverse complement strand
TCTGAAACGCGGGCTCGCGAAAGATCTCGTGAGCTCGCCGTACTCGACCGCACTCGCGCTCGCTTTCGATCCCGTTCAAGCGGTCGCAAACTTTCGGACGCTGGTGACGGAAGGAGCCGATGGCCCTTTAGGGTTTTATGACGCCGTCGACTACACGCCGGAACGCCTCAATCCGGGAACGCGCAGCAATGTCGTCGCATGTTACATGGCGCACCACCATGGCATGACGATGGTCGCAGTTGCGAACACATTGATGGATAACCGGATGCGTCGTCTCTTCCGCCGGCATCCCCTGGCCCGCGCAACGGAACTGCTCCTGCAGGAGCGCGTGCCGCACGCGGTCCTCAAGTATCAGCCGGGGGGTGATGAAATTCCCGCTGTTCCGTTTGTTCCCGAAGTGGCCGGTCCAGTGAGCAGGAAACTCTTCACGGCCTCGACTGAAGCACCGCGCACACATCTCCTGTCGAACGGTCAGTACACCGTGATGGTGACGAATGCCGGCGGCGGTTACAGCACCTGCGGCGATGTTGCGGTGACCCGCTGGCGGTCCGACAGAACCTGCGACAGCTGGGGCCAGTTCGTTTACCTGCGCGATATGTCGTCGGGAGCGGTCTGGTCGGCCGCGCATCAGCCGATCGGCTCCCCCGCGGATGCGTATGAAGTTACGTATTCGCTCGACAAAGCCGAGTTCCGCCGTCGCGATGGTTCGCTCGAAACGATTCTCGAAGTGACGGTCTCGCCCGAAAACAACGCCGAAATCCGTCAGGTGACGATTGCGAACCACGGCTTTCGCCCGGCGATCGTCGAACTGACAAGCTATGCCGAGGTCGTTCTCTCGCAGTTGCGGGCGGACCTCGCGCACCCGGCCTTCAACAAACTGTTCATCGAGACGGAGTACATTCCGGAGCAGCGGGCTTTACTTGCGCGCCGGCGACCCCGCGATTCGAGCCAGCAGCCGATCTGGGCGGTGCACGTCCTCGCATCGCCGCAACCGGCGACGACGCCGGTTGAGTTCGAGACCGATCGAGCCAAGTTCCTGGGACGTGGCCGCACGCCGCGATCGCCGTTGTCGATGTTGCCCGGCACGAAGTTGAGCGGGACGGTCGGACCGGTCATCGATCCTGTTTTCAGTCTCCGCAGCCAGCTCCGCATCGAGCCCGATGCAACCGCTTCGCTCGCGTTCATCACGGCATTCGCCTCCACGCGTGAAGAGGCCATCGCGCTCGCGGATCAGTATCACGATCCGCGCGGGGTGCAGCGAACCTTTGAGCTGGCCTGGGCGCACAGCCAGATTGAATTGCGGCACCTGCACATCTCGCCACCGACCGCGCAGTTGTTCCAGCGTGTCGCGTCTGCCGTGCTTTTTCCCGAACCTGCGCTCCGTGCGCCGGCGGCGGTGCTGGCGAGCAATCGGCTCGGACAATCGTCGCTTTGGCGACACGGTATCTCGGGAGACGACCCGATTGTTCTCCTGCGAATCTCTCATCCCGATCAGCGGCCCGTGCTGCGGGAGCTGTTGCTTGCACACGAGTTCTGGCATCTGCTTGGTTTGAAGGTCGACCTCGTGGTTCTGAACGAGAACGCGTCGGGCTATTTCGACGATGCCTACGATCAACTCGTCGAACTCGTCCAGACTTCGACGCGCGTACCGCTCAATAAGTCCGGGGGTGTGTATCTTCTCCGCTCCGGTCACCTCTCGAACGAAGATCGCGCGTTGCTCGAAGCGGTGTCGACAATCAGCCTGCACGGCGAGCGTGGTTCGCTCGAACGGCAGTTCAACTCGATGGGAGCCGCTGCAACTCCACCTTCTCCCCAGGAACCGTCAAAACCGATTGAAATTCCGCGGCGTACCGGGATCGCCCGATCTCGAGACGTCGAAACACTCGAGTTCTCCAATGAGTTCGGGGGGTTCTCAGAGGATGGGCGCGAATACGTCATCCGGCTGCGCTCCGGGCAGTCGACTCCCGCGCCGTGGTCCAATGTTATCGCGAACCCCGAATTCGGCTTCCTCGTCACGGAAACGGGAGGCGGGTATACGTGGGCCTGCAACAGCCGGGAGAACAAGCTCACCGCGTGGTCGAACGATCCGGTGACCGACTCGCCGGGTGAAGTGGTTTACATCCGGGATGAGGAAAGCGGCGATTTCTGGACTCCCACGCCGATCCTGCAATCACTCAGAACGCGCGACGACTACGTGATCCGGCATGGACAGGGATACTCACGGTTCCTGCACGAGTCGAACGGCATCGAAACCGAGTTGACGGTCACCATCGCACCCGACGACCGCGTCAAGATTCTCAGTCTGAAAGTAAAGAATCTCACGCAGCGCCGACGCAGGCTTTCGGTGACGTATTTCGCGGAACTGGTGCTCGGCGTTGTTCGCGAACAGACCCAGCTGCACGTCGTGACATCGGTCGATCGTCCCACAGGAGCGCTTGTTGTCCGGAATCATTATCACAGCGATTTTCCGGATCAGGCAGTCTTCATGCAGATGCCGCACCGGTCGCGCTCCGTAACCGGCGACCGCACTGAGTTTCTGGGCCGCAACGGAAACCTCGAACAACCAGCGGCGCTATTGAAGGATGGGCTTTCGGGAACGGTCGGCGCGGGTCTCGACCCGTGCGGCGCAATGCGGACCAAGTTCGAGCTCGAACCGGGGCTAGATACCGAAGTTCATATGCTGCTGGGTCAGTGCGATAATCCCGATGCCCTGCATGAGACTCTGGCGAAGTTCGAATCGCCGGCTCTCGTGCGCGACGCGATGCAGAATACAGCGGAATTCTGGGACCGGACAATCAGCGCCGTGCAGGTTGAGACCCCGAACCAAGCACTCGACCTGATGCTCAACCGGTGGCTGCCGTATCAAACTCTGAGCTGCCGTGTCTGGGGTCGCTCGGCGTTCTACCAGTCGGGCGGCGCATTCGGCTTTCGCGATCAGCTGCAGGATGTGATGGCCCTCGTCTACGCCCTCCCGAAGGTCGCGCGCGCGCACTTGCTGAGGGCGGCCTCACGTCAGTTCGAAGAAGGAGACGTGCAGCACTGGTGGCATCCCCCGACAGGCCGCGGAGTCCGCACGCGTTTCGCAGATGACCTGCTGTGGCTTCCGCTGGCGACCTGTCACTACGTCCGAATAACGGCCGACACATCGGTCCTTGACGAGACCGTTCCGTATTTGCGCAGCAATCCACTGGAACCGCATGAGGACGAGCGCTACGAGCAACCTTCCGTCTCCGAACTTCGTGAGAGCCTCCTCGAACACTGCCGGCGCGCAATCCAACGCGCGCAGCAGTTCGGGAAGCACGGCTTGCCCCTCATGGGATGCGGCGACTGGAACGACGGAATGAACAAGGTCGGCGCAGGAGGACAAGGGGAAAGCGTCTGGATGGGCTGGTTCCTTGCGGAAGTTCTCCGCGAGTTCGCGGACCTGCTTGCGGAGCGTGGCGAGACCGTCGCGGCATCGGAATTCCGGGAAACCGCAGCGGGTCTCGTTTCTGCTGTCGAAGAAACGTCGTGGGACGGCGCCTGGTATCGGCGTGCGTACTTCGACGACGGCACCCCGCTCGGTTCCGCGCAAAACGATGAATGCCGCATCGACTCGCTCGCACAATCGTGGGCGGTCAAAGCTGGAGCGAATCCGGAGCGGGCGAAGCGCGCCATGCAATCGGTTAACGAAATCCTCGTCCGCGATCAGGACAGGATGATTCTCCTCTTCGATCCTCCGTTCGACAGAACTCCGCTCGATCCGGGCTATATCAAGGGCTATCTTCCCGGCATCCGGGAGAATGGTGGGCAATATACGCACGCCGCTCTCTGGGTTGTGGAAGCGCTCGCACTCCTCGGCAACGGGACCCGGGCTATGCAATTGTGGGATCTGTTGAACCCGGTCCGACACGCCGAAGGTGCCGGATGCCGAAAGTACCTCATCGAACCGTATGTGGTCGCCGCTGACGTTTACGGGCGGCCGCCGCATGTCGGCCGCGGGGGTTGGAGCTGGTACACCGGTTCCGCGTCCTGGATGTATCGCATCGTTCTGGAACGCATGCTGGGATTGCAGTTGCAGGGCGATCGACTCCGCCTCGTTCCCTGCATTCCGAACGATTGGCCCGAGTATCAGATCATGCTGCGATTCGGCCGCTCGACATGGAAGGTGACTGTACAGAATCCGAACGGACTCGAGCGCGGAACTTCTACGATCACGGTGGACGGAACCAGTCGCGATTCCGACGAAATCGTTCTGTTCGATGATGCGAATGAACATTCCGTCACCTGCGAGCTGAAATGACGTCGCTGCGTGCGGAGCGGGCTGGTCGGAGGTTATCCAGCATGGACCGAGCCCGACCAATGGGGGCTTTCCTCGGATTTCCTCTCTGCTGAATGTTGCGTGTCTT
>JBFWWA010000480.1:0-4401 GCA_050246455.1 Planctomycetaceae bacterium | reverse complement strand
AGCCGAGCACTTTCCAGTGCTGGGAATGCGTGTGCTGCGGAATCTATTGAGTCCCGTAGGGACGACTGAAATGTCGATGGGGTGAACCGATTCAGTCGTCCCTACGGGACAATCGTTCGAGCAATTTCGTAGCACCGGTCTTCGAACTCGCGGACAAGAAGGCGCGCTTCAAGGCATCCTGAAAAACCAAAGTCATCAATCCGGCAGCTGGCGGGGATCGGTCATGTTGGCAGGGCTCAGCAGGTCGTCGAGTTTCTCTTTCGTCAGCCAGCCTTTCTGAAGCACGAGATCGTAAACGCTGCCGCCCGTCTTTAACGCTTCCTTGGCGATCGAAGCCGACTTCTCGTAACCGATGACGGGGTTGAGAGCCGTGACCAGTCCGATGCTGTTCTGCACATAGTGCCGGCAGCGATCCTCATTCGCGGTAATTCCCGCGATGCACCGTGCCGCGAGCGTGACGCAGGCGTTCTTCAGAATCATCAATCCGTGGAGCAGGTCGTAGGCGATGATCGGCTCCGCCATGTTCAGTTCGAGTTCGCTCGCTTCCGATGCCATCGAGATCGTGACGTCGTAGCCGATGATCTGGAAACAGATCTGACTGACGAGTTCCGGGATGACCGGGTTGACCTTCCCCGGCATGATCGACGAGCCGGGTTGCATCGGCGGAAGATTGATTTCGTTCAGCCCGCAGCGCGGACCTGACGAGAGCCAGCGGAGGTCGTTGCAGATTTTCGAGACCTGCACCGCGGCGCGCTTCATCGTCCCGGCCATCTGTGCGAATGCGCCCGAGTCCTGCGTCGATTCGACGAGGTTATACGCCTTCTTGAGCGGCAGGCCGGAGGCCTCGACGAGGCGCTTGGTCACGAGGTCCGCATAGCCGGGCGGACTGCAGACTTCCACCAGACGTCCGTGCCGGGGATCTGGTAGGCCTTCGGGAACTTCGCGGAATCGTCCTTCGCCTCGACCCATGCGGCGCTGTGCGCGTTCGATACGGAAAGTGATTCAGAAAAGGCGACAGGCTCGGCCGCCGTTTCCTCCGAGATTCCGGCATGTACTTCCGGCGTGTCGGCTCCGATATTCCCGGTCCGCTCTCCGGTGTTCGCGAATTCGGTCGGCGGATTCAAGGTTCCGCGCGCAATTTCCTCGCAGCGTCCGGAAACCGTACAAGCGAGAACGAAGACGATCGAAATGGCTGCAGCGCGTGCTTTAACCATGTCCGTACCTACAGATCGCGGGCATGACCGGTGGCAGCAACCACACATCAGAAGCCCGGATTTTCAGTGGGGATATTTAGGCTGGAGCGGAGAGAGGGGGCGATTTGTACAAAAGTATCCTGAACGGATCAATCCGAGAATTTGCCGCGGTTTTGCTGCATGAAATGAAAAAGCCCTCCGGCGAATTCGCCGAAGGGCTTTTGTTCGTTGGACGCCGTCTACTTGCTGAGCGCCGCCTGGGCCGCCGCGAGGCGGGCGATCGGCACGCGGAACGGTGAGCAGCTGACGTAGTCGAGACCGATCTCGTGGCAGAACATCACGCTGGCGGGGTCGCCGCCATGTTCGCCGCAGATGCCGATCTTCAACTTCCCGTTCGTCTTCCGTCCCCCCTCGACACCGATCTGCATGAGGCGGCCGACGCCGTCCTTGTCGATCGTCTGGAACGGATCGCTCGGGACGATGTCGTTCTCCTGGTAGTAGCCGATGAAGCCGCCGTAGTCGTCGCGGCTCATGCCGAGCGCGGTCTGCGTCAGGTCGTTGGTGCCGAAGCTGAAGAACTCGGCCGACGTTGCGATCTGGTCCGCACAAATTGCAGCGCGCGGCACCTCGATCATCGTGCCGACCATGTAGTCGACCTTCACACCCTTTTCCTTGAAGACGACCTCCGCCTGCTCGCGGACGATCTTCTCCTGGTTCTTGTACTCGGTGAGGAATCCGGCGAGCGGAATCATCACTTCGGGATGAACGTCGGTCCCCGACTTCTTCACGTCGCAGGCGGCCTCGAAGATGGCGCGGGCCTGCATCGCGGTGATTTCCGGGTAAACGATACCGAGGCGGCAGCCGCGATGGCCGAGCATCGGATTCATTTCCTTCAGCTCTTCCACGCGCCGCTTGATGAAGTCTTCGGAGACATTGATCATCTTCGCAAGCTTGCCGAGAAGTTCCGGCTGCTCGTGCAGGTGATGTTCCGAGAGGAACTCATGCAGCGGCGGATCGAGCAGGCGGATTGTTACCGGGCGGCCGTTCATTTCCTTGAACAGCCCCGTGAAGTCCTCCCGCTGGAACGGCAGAAGCTTGTTGACCGCGGCCTGACGGGCCGGGGTGTTGTCCGCCAGAATCATCTCGCGGATTTCGTCGAGATGGCTGAAGAACATGTGCTCGGTCCGGCAGAGGCCGATCCCTTCGGCACCGAACGCGACGGCCTGCGCCGCTTGATCCGGCTGGTCGGCATTCGTCCGGACGCGAAGCTTGCGGTGCTCGTCAACCCACTTCATGAGCTGCTCGTAGCGGTGAAAGACCTCCGAGTCCTGCGGCTTCTTGGTCTTCGTGATGAGGACCTCGATGACCTCGCTGGGGCTGGTGGGAACTTTGCCCTCGAAGACTTCACCGGTGAAGCCGTCGATGCTGATCCAGTCTCCCTCTTTCAGAACCTTGCCGGCGACCGTGACCGTTCCGGCGTGGTAGTCGATATCGAGCGCCGAGCAACCGACGATGCAGACCTTGCCCATCTGCCGGCTGACAAGCGCGGCGTGTGAGCTCGCACCGCCGAACGCGGTCAGAATTCCCTTGGCGATCCGCATCCCGCGAAGGTCTTCCGGGCTCGTCTCGCGACGGACGAGGATGAGCTGAACATTCGGGTCCTTGTTGTAGAGAGCTTCGGCGTCGCCGGCGTGGAAACAGATCTGGCCGGTGGCAGCGCCGGGGCCGGCATTGATTCCCTTGGCGAGAAGTTTGCCGTCGTCCTGTGCCTTCTTCTTGGTCTTCGGGTCGAAGATCGGCTGGAGGAGCTGGTTGAGGTCGTCTGCCGGGATGCGCTTCTTCAGGAGCGCTTCCTGCGGCGTGATGAGTCCTTCATTCACGAGATCGACGGCGATGCGAACCGCCGCGAAGCCGGTCCGCTTTGCGTTACGGGTCTGCAGCATGTAGACCTTGCCGCGCTGAATCGTGAACTCGATGTCCTGCACGTCCTTGTAATGCTTCTCGAGTTTCCGGCCGATTTCTTCGAGCTCTTTGTACGCGGCCGGCATGTCTTTCGGCAGCGTCTTCTCGATACGGAGCGGGGTGCGGATGCCGGCGACGACGTCTTCGCCCTGGGCGTTGATGAGATAGTCGCCGTTGAAGCCGGGAAGGCCGAGGGCGCCGTCGCGGGTGAGGGCGACGCCTGTCGCACAGTCGTCACCGAGGTTGCCGAAGACCATCGCCTGCACGTTGCAGGCTGTGCCCCATTCGTGCGGGATGCCGTAATCGCGGCGGTACACGATGGCGCGGTCGTTCATCCAGCTTCCGAAGACGGCGCCGATGGCTCCCCAGACCTGCTCGTAGGCATCGGTCGGGAAATCCTTGCCGGTGTTTTCCTTCACCATCTTCTTGAATTCAGCAACCACTTCCTGCAGCTGCTTGACGTTGAGTTCGCTGTCGAGCTCGACGCCCGCCTGCTTCTTCTTGTGATGCAGAATGACTTCGAACGGGTCTTCGTGCTTTTTGCTCTTCGGCTTCATGTCGAGAACGACGTCGCCGTACATCTGCACAAAGCGGCGGTAGCTGTCCCAGGCGAAGCGTTCGTTCTGCGACTGCTCCGCGAGCCCCTTGAGCGTTTCGTCGTTGAGGCCGATGTTGAGGACGGTGTCCATCATGCCGGGCATCGAGTCGCGGGCGCCCGACCGGCAGGAGACGAGCAGGGGGTTCTTCGTGGAACCGAACTCGCCCCCCATCGCCTTTTCGATCAGCTTGATGGCCGCTTCCACCTGCCCCTTGAGCTCGGCGGGGTACTGCCGGTTATTGGCGTAGTAGGAGTTGCAGAGCTCGGTGGTGATCGTGAAGCCGGCGGGCACGGGAAGGCCGATGTTCGTCATTTCGGCGAGGTTGGCCCCTTTGCCGCCGAGGAGATTCCTCATCGAAGCATCGCCGTCGGACTTGCCTGCGCCGAACGAGTAAACGTACTTGGTCGCCATTCGTGGATCCTTGCTATTGAAGCGGACGTGTCCGCGTTTTGCTCGACGCTGGTCGAGCGGCGCGGAACGTCATTGACTCGTTGATCGAATGCTTTGGCCGAGAGAGCCCGCCGGACGACGATCGCTGCCGTCCGTTCTGCCGGGCCCGTGTCTGCGCGAGTCCATCGGGCCGCGCGCCAGCCGTGTCACCTCGACCGGCTGAATGGCAGGCCACGGTCCGCCCCACCAGCGAACTC
>JBFWWA010000479.1:0-4410 GCA_050246455.1 Planctomycetaceae bacterium | reverse complement strand
TGCGCGATCACATGAAGCCGACGAAAGAGCTCCAGGTGCAGGGAGAGCTCAACTTCGCGATCGTCGACGAAATCGACAACATCCTGATCGATGAGGCGCGTACTCCTCTCATCATTTCAGGCCCGGCGCACGATGACGTCACGAAGTATCCCAAAGCGAATCGGATCGCTCAGGAACTGAAAATCGGCGTCGACTTCGAAGTCAAAGAAAAAGAGCACAGCTGCCATCTGACGGAAGCGGGCGTGCGCCGCGCGGAAGAGCTCGCCGGTGTCGAAAGTTTCTACACCGCGGGCAACATGGAATGGCCGCACCTGATCGACAACGCCCTCAAGGCGTACCACCTCTACAAGCGCGACGTGAACTACGTTGTCGAGAACGGCCAGGTCGTTATCGTCGACGAATTCACCGGCCGCAAGATGGAAGGGCGGCAATGGAGCGACGGCTTGCATCAGGCCGTCGAAGCCAAGGAAGGGGTGAAAATCAAGGCGGAAAACCAGACGCTCGCCACGATCACCCTGCAGAACTACTTCAAGCTTTACAAGAAGCTCGGCGGCATGACCGGAACCGCCATGACCGAAGCGAGCGAGTTCTGGAAGATCTACAAGCTCGATGTCGTCACCATTCCGACGAACCGCCCGCTCAGCCGCGTGAACTTCCCCGACGTCATCTTCCGGACGGAAGGCGAGAAGTGGAACGCGGTGATCGATGAAATTCGGGACGTCCACCAGACCGGCCGGCCGATTCTCGTTGGAACCGTCTCGATCGAGAAATCGGAACTTCTCAGCAATAAGCTCGGCAAGTACGGCATCAAGCACGACGTTCTCAACGCGAAGTATCACGAACGCGAAGCGGAGATCATCGCGCAGGCGGGCCGGAAGAACGCCGTCACGATCGCCACGAACATGGCGGGCCGCGGAACCGACATCATCCTCGGCGGCAATCCGGAACACCTCGCGTGGGAAGAGCTCCGTCAGAAATATGCTTCGCGCCTCGACATTCCCAAGGCGGAGTGGAACGAGGTGACGAGCCGCATCGCGAAGCGCGAAGGAATGCTCGACGAAGGACGGCAGGTCGCGGAAGTCGGAGGCTTGCACGTCATCGGCACCGAACGTCACGACGCGCGCCGCATCGACCTCCAGCTGCGCGGGCGCTCCGGCCGTCAGGGGGACCCCGGTTCCAGCCGGTTCTTCCTGTCGCTGGAAGACGACCTCATGCGCATCTTCGCCGGCGACTGGGTGAAAAATATGCTCACCCGCCTCGGCATGCAGGAAGGCGAGGCAATCGAAAGCCGGATGGTCACGAAGCGTATCGAAGCCGCTCAGAAAAAAGTCGAAGAGCGCCATTTCGACATGCGAAAGCACCTCCTCGACTATGACGAGGTGATGGACGATCAGCGAAAGCAGGTCTACACCTACCGTCAGAGAATCCTCGACGGCACGAACTGCCGGCAGCTCATTCTCGACATGATGGACCGGCAGATCGAACGGTCGACGAAACATTTCCTCGACCCGGCCTACCGCTGGTCGACGATCGTCGAGTGGGCTGCGCACGCGCTGCACCTCGAGATCGAAGCGTCCCAGGTCGGCGGCATGAACCGCGATCAGGCGGACGAGTTCCTCCGGGATGAATGCCGCCGTCAGGCCGACGACACCATCATGGAGCAGATCGAGGAGAATCTCCCCGAAGACGCGGAAGACACGAGCGAATGGAACTGGCTGGCCCTCTCGAAGTGGGCCAACGCGGCGTGGGGGCTCAACACCAACGACCGCGAGCTGAAAAAGATCGGTCGCGAAGAATTGTTTGCGTACTTGAGCTCTCGCGCGCATGAGTCGATCGACAAGGCGGATCTCTCGCCGCTCGATTCCTTCCTCGACGAAGCCTGGGGGAGGCAGTCATTGTGCGGCTGGCTGCAGCAGCAGTTCTCGCTCGAAATGCAGCCCGATGAGTTCGTCGACAAAACTCCCGCCGAAGCCGACAAGCTCATCAGCGAGAGGATTGAATCACTCTACCGCGAGAAGGAAATCTCGTTCCCGGTCGCCGTCGGCATGACGAACTTCATGGCCGAGAGCAAGACCACGGGTGAGCGCTACAATCGCGAAGGGCTCGTCCGCTGGGCCAACGAACGGTTTCAGACGCACCTTCAGATCGACGACATCAAGACCCGCCCACGCTCGGAAATCGAAAACATCCTGACCGAGTCGAGCCGAAGTTATTTCGTCGGCGGCGAGAATCTCGCGAAGGTCGACGAGTACCTCGAACGCGCCTATGGCCGCAACGGACACAATGGCCATCATGGAGGTGACGACAACGGGCACGTGAAGGTTGCGAACGAAAGCGCCGTCGCGGAGCTCGCCGGCTGGGCGAACCGCGAATTGAAGGTCCACCTTGAGCCCTCGGAGATGCTTACGCTTTCTCCCGACTCGGTTCGTCAGAAGGTCATCACCGCTTACGACAGCCGCTACCGTCCCGAACTCTGTCAGGCGGAGCGGGCGCTCATTCTCGAAATCCTCGACACCGCCTGGAAAGATCATCTCTATTACATGGATCACCTGCGGTCGGGGATCGGCCTCGTCGGCTACGCCCAGAAGGATCCGAAGGTCGAATACAAACGAGAAGGGCAGAAAGCGTTCGCTTCGATGTGGGACCGGGTCGGCCAGCAGGTGACCGGCGCAATTTTCCGCATCGAGAAGGAAAGCCCGGGGTTCGTGGGCTCGCTGTGGCAGATCACTTCGACCGTTCACGAAGACGCCTCCGAAGCGGCAGACCAGTTCGTCGAGGAATCGTCGTCCGGCGCGCTGGAGCCGGGGCAGACCCCCAGAGCGGTCGAACCGATTCATAACGTCGAGCCGAAGGTCGGTCGCAACGACCCGTGTCCCTGCGGCAGCGGAAAGAAGTACAAGAAGTGCCACGGAGCGAACGCATAGCGCGGCTTTCAGAATTGCTGAAAGATGACCGCTACTGAGGGAATGGATTCCCGCCATGTCGTGGATTCTCAATCTCGCTTATCTCTTCACCGTCCTCGCGGCCTCGCCGATCCTTCTTTACCGAATGATCGTGCTGAAGAAGTACCGGGAGGGGTGGGACCAGAAGTTGTTCGGGCTTCTTCCCGAACGGACTGAAAGCACTGCGCCGCTCGTCTGGCTGCATGCCGTGAGCGTCGGCGAGATTCTGCAGCTCGATCCGGTGCTCGCGGAGATTCGCTCACGGCGCCCGGACGTGGAGTTCCTCATCTCGACCACGACGAACACCGGCTACGCGCTTGCAAAGAAGAGATTCACGGAACATCAAGTCTGTTTCTTTCCGCTCGATTTCTCCTGGGCGGTCCGGCGCGCAATCGCGCGCGTTCGTCCCGCTTCCATCGTGCTTGTCGAACTCGAGCTCTGGCCGAACTTCATCTTCGAAGCCTCGCGGCGCGGAATTCCTCTTTCGCTGATCAACGGACGCATCTCCGCGAGGAGCTATCGGAACTATCGGTTCGCGCGGGGCTTCATGGCGCGGCTGCTCGGTCGGTTCGACATCATCGCCGCTCAGAACTCCCTCTATGCCGATCGCTTTCGCGACCTCGGTGCACCGGACGATCGACTCAAAATTACCGGCTCGATCAAGTTCGACCGCGTTACGACGAAGCGCGACAATCTGAAGACGAACGAACTCCGCGAGTCGTTCAGGCTGAAACCGGCCGATCGGGTTTTCATTGCCGGCAGCACGCAATCGCCCGAAGAAGAACTCGCGCTCGACGCCTACCAGGAACTCGTCGCGGAGTTTCCGAACCTCCGGCTGATTCTCGTCCCGCGGCACAAGGAACGATTCGACGAAGTCGCGAAACTCGTCGAGCGGCGCGGCTTGCCGTTGATTCGCCGGTCCAACGTGCAGCCGAACGACCGACGACAAGCCGTCGGCTTGGTAAAAACGGCGACCGCACCGGTGCTGTTGCTCGACACGCTCGGCGAGCTCTCCGCCTGCTGGGGGCTGGCGGAGGTCGCCTTCGTCGGCGGCAGCCTGACGAATCGCGGCGGGCAGAACATGATCGAGCCGGCCGCGTTCGGCGCGGCGGTTCTCTTCGGCCCGAATACGTGGAACTTCAAGGATGTCGTCGAGGTGCTTCTCAGTCACGATGCGGCCCGCGTCATCAACAGCGGCAACGAACTGACGCAAACGGTGCGATCGCTGCTCGCCAATCCTGCCGATGCGGCTCAGTATGGCCGATGGGCGCAGGAGCTCGTGCTCGGGCAACAAGGGGCGACGGCGCGGACTGTCGACCTCATTCTCCCTTCAATAACCCGGAACCTCTTTACCGGTCGCGCGCTCGGCCTTCGCGCTGCCGGATTTGAAACAGGCAAGGCGGAAGGGAATGGGGGTCGTATTCCTGGGTATTGATGAACCGTCCGGCCCTTTCCCGCGGAGTTGTTC
>JBFWWA010000478.1:0-4419 GCA_050246455.1 Planctomycetaceae bacterium | reverse complement strand
TGATAAACCGACCCGGCTGTGATCTGTTCTGTGTCAGCTCGGCGATCCGCGAGATTGCGGTCGCCAGTTCGCTCCGCAGATCGCCGTTCTCATCAATATAATCCGAAGCACCCGCTCTGACGACATCAAGGATCAAGCTTGCGTCGCGCGGGCCGATGACAAGAATGCTGGCTGACGTGACCGCATGAAGCCGACGGAACGTTTCGACAGTTGCTTCGCGGTCCTGCGGAGTCGCCAGCAGGATCAGGTTCGGCTGAACCGCTTTTGCGGAAATCTGCTGAATCGCGGTTTCAATAGAGAAGATGTGCGATGAAGGGCAGTCGTGCCCTTCCTTTGAAAGCGCCTGCCGAATCTTCGTTGCGTTTGCAGGGCAATCGCTGACGACGATGATCATCATTTCTCGAACCGCTTCTGACAGGATTGATTCGTGCTCTACGCCATTCAGTGCGCATCTGCATGCGATCGTCGCGAGAGCGAGCAACCCTAGGATGCAAAAATTCATCAGGCAAATAGTACACGTGTCGTGGAGGGGAACACCGGACCATTGGAGGTGAAGACCCGATGTCCGGAGGTAAATCCCACGCACTTCGTCGCCGCGCCACGGTTCCACGACACGCACATTGCATGTCCATTCTGTTACTCCAACGACACTAGCGTCCTGCGCATCAGGTAATCCCCTCCCCTATCGAGGTGAATCCCCTAAAGGCTCAGGAGGTGATTCACCTGTGAGCAAAAACACTTCGAATGTGCTCCACGTGCAATTCGGAATCGGGAGCGAACTTTTTTTGCAACATGAGCTACGCTTCCTCAGCGCGTGGCAGGGCACATGATGCAAACGCCCTCGCTGTCGACGTGCGACGACTCGAAAGTTTCAACGGAGAATGGACGATGCGATTCTTCCACGACTTGTCAGTTCGAGCTTCGATTTCGGTAGCTTTGGGCGCGGTGAACACGATCGTGCTTGCGGCTTCGCTCGGTGGGATGTGGCTAGCGGAGGGGCAACTACGCCTCAGAGCGATCGGCGTTGTCGCCGGCGCCCTTACGATGTCGTATCTCGGATTGATTGCGATAGTGCCCTGGATTCTCCAGCCGCTCTCAAAGCTGTCAAACGTGCTCCGTAACGTGGGACGCGATTCGGACTACACGCATCGCGCTCCGTGTGTCGGACAGGGGGAATTGAGCGTGGTCTGCGGCGCGGTGAACCTTCTTCTGGCGCGTGTTGAAGCGCTGCGTCGTGGGTTTGACCGCGTGAATCGGGGTGTGGAAACGCGCGTCGTGTCTCGGACTGCCCGCATCTCGATGCAGCGCGATCTCGCCGAAGCGGCTAACTGTGCGAAGAGCGATTTCCTCGCCAGCATGAGCCACGAGATCCGCACGCCGATGACCGCGATCCTCGGCTATGCCGGACTCCTCGTGGAAGAGAACGCGTCCGCAGACGAACTGAAGGAGCACGCCGGCATCATCAGCCGTAACGGAAAACACCTTCTGACTATACTCGACGAGATTCTCGACCTGTCGAAAATTGAGGCCGGGCGGATGTCGGTCGAGCGCATCTCGTGCAGTCCGGGTCAGATCGTCAACGACGTGGCGGCGCTGGTACGCCCACTGGCTGCGCAAAAATCACTGGTTTTCGAGGCGGGATGTCGTGATGCCATTCCGATGACAATCAACACCGATCCGACCCGTCTCCGGCAGATCCTCTTGAACCTCGCCGGCAATGCAGTCAAGTTCACGCAGAATGGGAGCGTATCGCTCGTAGTCTCGACGCTCGAGGCGAACGACGGCTCGCCCTCACGGCTTGCTTTTGAAGTTATTGACACCGGAATTGGAATGACCGATGAGGAAATCGGCAAACTGTTCGACCCCTTTTCGCAGACGCGTGTCGAGACGACTCGCAAATTCGGTGGGACCGGACTCGGACTCTCGATCAGCAAGCGGCTCGCCGAGCTCCTGGGGGGGACGATCGTTGTCGAGAGCAACCCGGGACAAGGAAGCCGTTTCATCCTTACTGTCGAGACGGGTCCACTCGATGGAATTGAGCGAACAAACACTCTCAGCAGTGCAAACCCAACTCCTACCCCAACCAATGCGCTGTCACCGTCCGATCGGCTCGAAGGAGCCCGGCTGCTGCTTGTGGAAGATAGCGAAGACAATCGTCGGCTCATTTCCCGTGTACTCATGAAGCTTGGTGCGACGGTCGTCGTGGCGGAACATGGCCGCGAGGGAGTCGATCTGGCGCTCCAGTCGCAAATTCAGGGGGATCCGTTCGACGTCATTCTGATGGACATGCAGATGCCGGTTCTTGATGGTTACTCGGCCGTCCGTGAACTCCGAAACGCCAATTACGTCGGTCCAGTTGTCGCACTGACGGCCGGCGCGATGAGCCGCGATTACTGGAAGTGTCTCGACGCCGGTTGCGATGACTACGCCGCGAAGCCGATTGATCCGCCGCAACTGGTCGCATTGATCCGCCAGCACGTGCGGGAAACGGCGACGGTGACAATGACCTGAGACTGTTGTGGAGGTGATTCCCGCATTGACGGTATTTCCGCAGAAGTTAAACACCTCCATTGGCGGAAAACAGGGTCGGGTTACGTAAGGTGACGGAAGAATCGCGGATATGCCGTCCGATACCTAATTCAAGCGGGCATTGGAGGCCCGAAGCTCGTGCGGAGGCTTTCGCCTTTCGACACGCGACCGATGCAAGGATGCGTGGACGGAGTCGCCTGAAATGGATCGATCGTGCGCTCGCGTTGCGGGGGGGCTGCTCGCTGCAGCCGTCATCCTGGCGGCATTTCCAGCAGGGGGCGGAGAACTTGAATCCGATATCCTGATCGTTCCCGGCGCCGTGAAATTCGACGACAGAGGAGACGGATTCGATGCGGATCTGCGCGCGGTCGATGCTGGCTTCACGGCGGCGCCACGATCCGATCTGATTCCGAAACAGCGAATGCTATATGACACCCACGGAGGCTCAGGTCCAATTCGTCCGTTTCACGGTATCGCCCACGCGACGCATGCTGCTCAGCCACCGCGAGTACCGAGTCGATGCACTACCCGCGATTACGGCGAATTGAAGACGATCGTACCCGGTGGCTCGGCGAGGGCATTCGAGAACGGCGTGATCATCCCCGCAAGCGCGACATATCCAAACACTTTCGAGCCGCGTCCTTCTGGCTTAAGAAAACCCAATGCGGTTTTAAAGGGAAATTCAACGAGCACACAGAGCTTCGCACCGGCTAATCGCGAAGTGACGGCCCGCAGTGCTCGCGGCACGATTCCGAGTGCTGAGTTGCCGCAGGAGATTCTGGACCAAAGAAAAACAACCGCTTCCGCACGTCCTGCCCTTCACGAACGAGTGCCCGCTCTCGAGGTTGAATCGCGGGAGTTCTCGCTGTTGAACCCTCCTGCCGCTGATTGCGGCGCGCCGACTGAGATTCGATGGTATGCTGATCTCCACATGGCGCGGCTGGCGGCCGTTCAGTCGGGACGTCTGCTTCTCATTTCGATTGTTTCAGAGCACTGCCCGCACTGCGCACGTTTGGAGCAGGGTGTCCTAGCGGAACCGAAAGTCGTCGAAACTGTTTCTGCGCAGTTCATCCCGGTCCGGATGACCGTGGAGCGAGAATCGGATCGTCGCGTAGTGGAGCTGCTGAGGATTGATCGTATCCCCACGACGCTGGTTCTCAGCCCGGAAGCGGATCTCATTGGACGCATCGTGGGAGCATGTCAACCGGCACCATTTCTCGACTGTCTTTGCGAGGCGATTGAAGAAAGTGCGAAATCCGGAGCGGTAATACCGGCTGATGGGTTTGAGGAGCCTGCCAAATCTCGCTGATCGTGTAGTAATTACCGCGTTACGTTTGGATGGATTCATAACATAGCCACTTTGCTGGGGAGCCAGCATGTCGTTGATTCATCCGAATCCAGACCAGATTGCGTTGCGCACACTGCTCGCGCGGCATTCGTTCCGCGAGCGCCGTGAGCATCAGCGACGTTCGTTCTCTGTGTGCGCTGTCGTAATTCCCCTCAACGGCAAAAAAGAAATTGATGGACCGATAATGGTCGGTCATGGCATAGACATTTCAAATGGAGGGATGAAGCTATGGCTGCTGGAAGAGGTCGAAGCGCCCTTTCTTTACATCCAACCACATCTGGAGAATTCGAAGCTGGGTTTCACTTCTGCAACCCTGGAAATTCTCAGACGGGAGGATGACATGGGAACGTGGACATACGCTGGCCGTTTTGTTGAATCTTCTCCCCGGACCAATCGATTTACACATTGAGTCAAAATCATACTGCAAGGTTTGGGTGTGCATCACTTGAGCCTGGACATCCCGGGGAGGCCCGGACGGCAGGCCACAGCGAGGGTATCTTGCCTTCCAAGAATCTGACGTCCGACCGTTGCACCGCTCAATG
>JBFWWA010000477.1:0-4423 GCA_050246455.1 Planctomycetaceae bacterium | reverse complement strand
CCAGAAGCTGTTCCTCTACGGAATGGGCCCTTCGGTCACGGATGCCGGAATCAGTTCCCTGCAAGCTGCGAAACCGGATCTCAAAATTATCCGCTGATATCCCGAGTCGGTTTTCTGCTGAGCTGCGCCCTCATACCACCATAGGATGCTCCACGATGCGATTGCCGTTGATGCGAGTTTCGTTCGCCCTGGCTGCATGTCTGGTATGCGGCATTGCCGCCGCTGATGAGCCGACGCCGATTATTCCCAGCGAGAGAATTGCTCTGTTCAACGGCAAGGATCTCGACGGACTCTATACCTATCTGAAGGACACGAAGTACGAAGACCCCCGCAAGGTGTTCACGGTCGAGAACGGCCAGCTTCACATCTCGGGTGACGGCCTGGGAGCCATTCTCACCCGGAAGGCGTACAGGAATTATCACCTGGTTGTCGAGTACAAGTGGGGCGAACGGACGTGGGGGAACCGGACGAAGTCGACGCGCGATTCCGGATGCCTGGTGCACTGCGTCGGCGATGACGGTGCCTACGGCGGCATATGGCCGCATTCCATCGAATCGCAGATCATCGAAGGAGGAATGGGCGACATCATCCTCGTGCGCGGGAACGGCCCCGACGGCAAGCCGCTGCCGATGTCGTTGACCGCCGAGCAGACGAAGGACCGCGACGGCGAACGGATCTGGAAAAAAGGCGCGCCGAAAGAAGCCTTCGAATCGGGCCGGCTCAACTGGTGGGGACGCGACCCGGACTGGAAGGACGAGATCGGCTTCCGAGGCAAGGAAGACATCGACAACACGCTCACCGAATGGACGCGGATGGACGTCATCTGCGACGGCGGCCACATCCAGATCTTCATCGACGGCGTATTGGTGAACGAGGGATTCGACGCGGTTCCCAGTGCCGGTAAAATCCTGATTCAGACCGAGCTCGCGGAACTCTGGGTCCGCCGCTGGGACATCTACCCGCTCGGAAAAGCGCCGAAGTTCGACGCTGCGAAGAAATAGCGGGATAATCGATCCCGATCTAAGCGAGCATTTCCGGCACAACTGTCGCGCCGTCGGGAACGACGCCGCTCAGGCCGCCGCTGCGGTCCGGGATCCGTGAATGCGGATCGATGCCGAGCAGGTGATACATCGTCGCGAGCAGATCCTTCGGGCCGACCGGCCGCTCGGTGACATCACTCGCGATCTGGTCGGTGGCTCCGACGACATTCCCGCGGGCAATTCCGCCGCCGGCGAAGATCGCGGAGTACGCCCGCGACCAGTGGTCCCGTCCGCCACCCTTTGAGTTGTTATCGATCTTCGGCGTGCGGCCATGCTCGCTGATGCAGACGACCAGCGTGTCATCGAGCATTCCACGCTGCTCGAGATCGAGAATGAGTCCCGAATAGGCGCGGTCGAACGGCGGCAGCAGCTGATCGACCATGCGCGGGAAATGCTCATAGTGCGTATCCCACGCATCACCCGCCAGGCCGTATTCGTCCCAGAAGACGGAGACAAGCCGCGTCCCTGCTTCGAGCATGCGCCGCGCGGCAAGGCACGACTGCCCGAACAGCGTGTGACCGTAGAGTTCGCGAGTCGTTGCGGGCTCGTTGCGGACGTCGAGCGCCTGCCCGACCTTCGGGGAGTTGATCAGCGAGAAGGCCATTTCCTGGAAGCGCGACAGCGAGCGCCCTTCGACTGACTTGTCGAGGTCGCGCCGCGAATTCGAGAACTGCTCGAGCAGCGACTGCCGGCGCGCCAGACGGTCAATCGACATCTCCGGGAGCGGAGCGGTCGCGGAGAGACGGAAGTAGCTGTCCGGAGTTGTTCCGAGGTACGGCTCTTTTCCTTCGAACGAAAAGCCGGGTCGCGCCTTGCGGATCGACTTCGTTCCATCGCCGATGAACTCGGTCCATTTCGGGTGGTACGCGCCGCCGAGGAAGGCCGCGTACGGCCCCGCGCGCTGCGGTTCGTCTTTCCGCTGGCTGCTGAAGGCGAACGGGAGTGCGACGTTCTGGACGAAGTCCTGCCTGGCGCGCCCCGCCTGGCGATCGAGATACTCGACGACCGAGCCGAAGTAGGGTTGATGGCGGACGTCGGTGGGATTGAGTTCCATTGCGACGTCGATGGCCGGCACTCCGGTCGCCGCAAAGGCGACGCCGTGCAGCGGATAGGGATGCGTCACCGAACGGACGACGGTGGTCCGATCCATGATCCGTGAAACGTGCGGAAGGTATTCACAGACATCGAGCCCCGGCACCGATGAGGGAATGGGCTTCATTGTTCCCCGGATCTCGACCGGGGCCTCGGGCTTCATGTCGAATGTTTCGAGCTGGCTCGGCGAACCGTAGAGAAACAGCAGGATGCAGCGCTTCGCTTTGCCGAAGCTGCCGATGGTGTCGCCGCGCGCGGCCGAGGGTCGAGTCGTTTCCGCCTGGAGCAGATTGTCGAGCCCCAGTCCGAGTCCGCCGATCGACATGCCGCCGACCTGGAGCAGATCGCGGCGCGTGAGTCCGTCGCAGAGTCGTCTCGGGGAACCGAGAATGCGCAACATCAGGCCGTCCTCGGGAGTAAAAAGACGCGACAATGCGTCTCGTCCGCGTCCGCTATTCTAAGCATCGGTCGTTGCTGATGCAATAAATCAAGGATTCCACGGACTCACTCCGGAGATTCGAGTCCCTTCGCGACGATTGTTCCCGTTTTCGTGCCGGCTATGGATGCACCTCCGGGAATATGCGTCTGCGAAAGGATTTCGCATCGAAGGTTGCAGTTGTTGCAGGATGGGCACAGCCGACCCGACCGTCAGTGCGTGATGCCCGGGCGGTCGTAAATGGCCATGAGAGTTCCGGTCATGCTTGCGACTTCCCGCTTCACGCCGTTGTCCTCGGCAATCGCTGCGGCGCTGCAGAATGTTAGTGTTTTTCCGGGCTTCAGGACCTTTCCCCGGAAGAAGAACCGCTGCCCCTTCGCGGGGGCCATGAGGCTCGTCTTGAACTCGACGGTGAGAACGCCCGCGTCTGCAGGCATCAGCGAGAATGCCGCATACCCGCAGGCGCTATCGAGCGCCGTCGCGATGATCCCCGCGTGAATGAAGCCGTGCTGTTGCGTGAATTCTGCTGCGTAGGGCATCGTCAACTCGATCTCACCCGGAGCCAGGCGGGCAATTTCAATTCCGAGAGATGCCATGACTCGCTGCCGGGCGAAGCTGGCGCGCGCGCGCTTCAAAGTCGGGATCCTGGGGAGTGAATTCCATGTCGACATTCTATCGGCGGGTGGAAACCGCGCGCAGATTCGACACGCGAAATTATCGTCTGTGAATGGCGATGGTCGCGCCGAGGACATTACCAGTTTCGATACGGTTCAGGGGGTTCGACATCAGGATGGCACGACAAGTGGATGTTGCGGATGTAAATTTTCTTGAAGTTGCGTCTTCATCTTGGTAGCGTTCACTCCTGTTCTTGGAGTTCATTCCACGATGTTCAATTCTGAAGATCTATGACCACTTACACCCCGGCTTACGAGAGCGTATGTTCAAGACGGGCTATATTTTAAGCGGTCGTAGCGATCTGTTCTGGTTCATCGCGTTGCCATTTCTGGCGATCGCCGCGGCATTCTCCGCGCAGGCCTGGCTTCCCGCTGTCGCGCTGGGGTCGGTCGCCGTCTGGATCACATTCCCGCACCACTTCGCGACCTGGCTGAGGACGTTTGGATTCGGCGAAGACTGGCGGCGCTACAAAGACCAGCTGATCATCGGCGGCCTGACGATCCTCTGCATTACATTCATCGGGTTGAAGTGGGCCCCGTTGACGTTTGCTGCGCTGGTCACACTCTGGGACCACCAGCACAGCTTGATGCAGCAGCACGGCTTTACGCGCATCTACGATTTCAAGTCGGGAGGCGGTGCTCCGACCACTGGTCGCTGGGATTTGGCTTTGGCGTGGATTCTGTACGGCAACCTGTTCATTACCGCGCCGATGTTCACGACGTTCTGGGTGCGCGAAGCGTATCGATTCGGCGTTCCGCTCACGCGATTGAACATCGACAGGATTCATGCAGCAAGCTGGGGTCTCGCGGCGACATACCTTGCTGCGTACGTCGTGCACGTCTTCCGGAGCTTACGCAACGGCTACACCCTGAACCCGATCAAGTACATCTTTATCGGCGCGAGCTATTTCCTCTGGTACTTCTGCGCCTGGCAGACTGCATCGGTGCTGGTCCTCGGAATTGCGCAGCGGTTGATGCACGGCCTGCAGTACATCGTGATGGTCTACTGGTATTTGCGGCGGAAGACCGAGAAGGCAGTGCCGATGAATCGCGTTCTCCACGCGATCGTCCAGCCGGGGCACGTACTGGCGTTCATCGGCGTCTGCGTACTGTATACCGTTCTATACCAGATGGTGGCCGGAAGGCCGCTCGAATATTTTGGATTCGGCGTCTTCAACCTG
>JBFWWA010000476.1:0-4427 GCA_050246455.1 Planctomycetaceae bacterium | reverse complement strand
GAAGGTCTATTCCGGCGTGAAGGTCACCGGCTCTCCCGGAATCAAGGACGACCTCATCAACGCCGGAGCGGTCTGGGAAGATTCCGAAGTCGTCGTCGATCGACACTTCGTCTCAAGCCGCAAGCCAGGCGACCTGCCGGCATTCATGAAGGCGATTCTGGACCGGCTTGGGAAGTAAGAAGCAGGCCGGGTGGCACTGGCGGCGTTTTTCGCCGCCAGTGTCGAGCGGATAACGGGAATCCTTCAAGCGGGCGAAACAATGCGCTCGAACCGAAAACAAAGTCGTCGGCTTGGGAATCGTCGCTGGTCCGTTCTCGCCAGCCCGCAGCCTATTTCTGCGGCTCGGTCATGCGGAACGGATCGAGGGCCTCGTTGAGCGTCGCTTCGGGAAGAATCTTCTGTTCGATACAGAGCTCGCGAATCGTCTTGCCCGACTTGAAGGCTTCCTTCGCCATCGCCGCCGCCTTTTCGTAACCGATCAGCGGATTGAGGCTCGTCACCATCGACAGGCTCTTCTCGACGGATGCGACGCAGGCCTCTTCGTTCGCTTCCATTTCGATCGCGCAGAAATCGACGAACGCCTCCGCGGAACTCGCCAGTAGCCGTACGCTTTCGAGCGTCGCATGCCCCATCACCGGCATCATGATGTTGAGCTGGAACTGTCCGCCGGTGGCGCCGCTGAATGCAACCGTCTGATCATTGCCAAGGATGCGGGCCGCGACCTGCATCATGCTTTCGCACATCACGGGGTTGACCTTGCCCGGCATGATCGAGCTGCCGGGCTGGCGATCAGGGAGTTTGATCTCGTAGAAAGCACAGCGCGGGCCCGAGCCGAGCCAGCGGATATTGTTCGAGACATTGAACAAAGTCGTCGCGATGGTGCGCAGTTCTCCGTGACATTCGACGAGCCCGTCCCGCTGCGCGTTCGCTTCGAAGTGATCGACCGCTTCGACAAAGTCGATTCCCGATTCCTTCGCGAGGGCCGCCGCCACGCGTTTGCCGAACTCCGGATGCGTATTGATTCCGGTGCCGACCGCCGTTCCACCCGCCGGAAGCTCGAGCACGGCATCGAGGGCGCGCCTCGCGCGTTCGACGGAAAGATCAATCTGCCGCGCAAAACCACCGAGTTCCTGGCCGAGACGGAGCGGGGTGGCGTCCGCGAGGTGCGTGCGGCCAATCTTGATGATCTGGTCCCACTGCTTTGCTTTGTCGCGAAGCACTCCTCCGAGCCTCTCCAGCGCGGGGATGAGTTTTGCGCGGATCGTCATCGCTACCGCGACGTGGATCGCCGTCGGGAACATGTCGTTGGTGCTCTGTCCCATATTCACGTGATCGTTCGGGTGCACGACCTTCTCCGGCCGGAAGCGATCGCCGCCGAGAATCTCGATCGCGCGGTTGGCGATCACTTCATTCGCATTCATGTTGCTCGACGTTCCGGATCCGGTCTGGAAGACGTCAATGGGGAACTCCGCGTCGTGCTTTCCTTCCGCCACCTCACGAGCGGCAGAGAGAAGCGCCTCGACCTGCTGCGTGCTCAGCGGATTTTTTCCGGTTCCGGTGAGTTTGCCGAGATCGCGATTAGCGACGGCTGCGGCCAGTTTGACGAGGCCGAGCGCGTGAATGAGTTCGGCCGGCAGAGGCCAGCCGGAGATCGGAAAATTCTCAACAGCGCGCTGCGTTTGAGCACCGTAATACGCCTTCGAGGGAACCTTCACGTCTCCCATCGAGTCACGCTCTGTCCGAAAGTCGGTCATTGCTTAGTCCTTGTGTCGTCGCGGGTTTCGACAAGCGAGACAGCCGCGAGCGAATGATCAAATCATCAATTCTTGTTGCGTCCCGTCGGGAGCCTGGATCATACATCGTTGGATTTCACAACGCGACGGAGCGGCCGGTTAGCCGCCCGGGTCGTGTTCAAGAAGATTGAGAGCGTCTACGCGTCGCAAACGAGCGGACGTTGCGACGCGCGCCTGCAGAATTGCTTTGCAGTGACAACTGAACACCGATATCATGAGTGCGCCTTCATCTTTGTGAAGTCAAACCGGCTCTATCGGGGGGACGTTCTGTTTTCTCGTGCGTGGCCGGGCGCGCGCTCTCATTGAACGCCTCTCGAATCGTTCTTTATTTTTTCTTTGTCCCGGGTTGTTCGTCATCTCCCGGGAAAGCCGTCGTGGAAGGAGCGTCAATTCTTATGAGTTCGAATTCACTGCAACAGCGAAACAGGCCATTCATTGGCCGGTTGACGGCTGTGTTCGGCGAGGGATGGAAAGCCCTGCTGATCGCTGCCGTTGTTCTCCCCTGGCTTACGGGGTGCGACAAGCTCCCCAAAGCGTCCGATTACATCGGCAAGAAGGAGGAAGAGCCGGCCAAGGCTCCCACACCGCCGCCACCTCCGCCGCCCGCAGCGCCGAAACCGGCGCCTAAAGTTGAGCCGAAGAAGCGCGCTCCTGAAGAAATCATCGGCGACTTCCACAAGACGAAGCCGAAGGACCGCAGTGACGGCCTCCTGACCGAAATGGCCGGGATGGAAGACGGAATCGATCAGATCACCAAGCTGAGCCTCGCCGAGAGCAAGGTGACCGATGCCGGCATCAAGCAGCTCGAGAAATTCGACGCGGTCACCGAGCTCGATCTGGCATCAGTGAACTTCTCGAACGAGAGCATGGAAACCGTCGCGAAGATGAAGAGTCTCGAATCGCTCTCGCTGACGAACACACCCGGGCCGAACCGTCAACTGTTGAACGACGTGAATGCTAAAACGATCGACGGCAGCCTGGCACACGTCAAGAACATGCCGAAGTTGCGCCGCCTCACCCTCTCGGGTGCGAAGTTCACCGAGCAGGGCCTCGACGAAATCTCGAAAATGACCGATCTCGAGCAGCTCTCGCTGCAAGGGACGTTTATTTCAGATACCTATCTCGAACGACTCAGTGGACTCACGAATCTTCGCGATCTCGATCTCAGCAAGACGCGCGTGACCGACCAGTGCTTCGCCACGCTCATGAACTTCAAGAACCTCGAACGACTCGTCGTCGGCAGCAACAAGCCCATCAACGGCAAGGGTTTTCTGGAAGCGCGCAAGCGCAAGGGGCTCTCGAAGCTGCGGCAATTGCTCGTCTTCGACACCAGCTGGGGCGATGACGGAATGGAAGCGGTCGCCGCCACGCCGACGCTCGAATACCTCGATCTCGGCCGCACGAGAGTCAACGACAACCAGTTGATGGCTGTCCGCAAGCTCAAGGATCTGCAGTTCATCTATCTGCACGAAATGAGCAGCATGACAAGCGGGGGAATGAAGCACCTCTCCGGCTTGAAAGACCTTCGGACGATCTTTCTCTACAAGTCGCGCGCGGTCAACGACAGCGCTCTCAGCAACTTCAAGGGGCTCAAGAAGCTCGAACGGCTCGTCCTCACTGAAACGTCCTGCACGGAAGCGGGAGCTCGTTCGCTCAAGAAATCGCTTCCCGACTGTGCGATCACGATCAAGAACGGAATGGATCCGCTCTGAGGTCGAACGACGCGCAGATTCATCAAGAAACGAAGAACGCTCGCCGCGAACAACGGCGAGCGTTCTTTTTTTTAAAGGCGGAAGAGGCCCGGTAATGACCGCGCTTACGGCAGTTGCGTCGATCCCATCAGGAATCGATCGCACTCCCGAGCCGCACCACGTCCTTCGTTGATCGCCCAGACGACGAGACTCTGGCCGCGACGGCAATCGCCAGCCGCGAAGATCTTGTCGATGTTCGTGCGGTACTTCTCGAAGTCGGCCTTGTAGTTCGAGCGCGGGTCGAGCTCCACCCCGAGCTGCTCGGCCACCGGCGATTCCGGCCCCAGGAACCCCATCGCCAGAAGGACGAGGTCGGCTTCGAAAATCTCCTCGGAACCGGAAACCGGCGTGAACGGTGCGCCGCCGGGAACCGGCTTCGACCAGTCGACCCGCGTCGCCTTGAGCCCCTTGACGTTTCCATGCTCATCGCCGAAGAACTCGACGGTCGAAATCTCGAACCGGCGAGGATCTTTGCCGAACTTCGCCGCCGCTTCCGCATGCCCGTAATCGACACGGAAGACGCGCGGCCACTGCGGCCACGGATTGTTTGCTGTTCGCTCGTTCGGCGGCGTCGGCACGATCTCGAAGTTCACCAGGTTCTTGCAACCATGCCGGATCGAGGTGCCGATGCAGTCAGTGCCGGTGTCGCCGCCGCCGATCACGACGACGTTCTTCCCTTTCGCACTGATGTACTGCCCGTTGGAGAGTTCCGAATCGAGCAGACTCTTCGTGTTGGCATGGAGGAATTCCATCGCAAAGTGAATTCCTTTGAGCTGCCGGCCGGGAAGCGGCAGGTCGCGAGGCTTCGTCGCACCGGTGCAGAGGACAATTGCGTCGAACGCGTTCGTGAGATCGGCCGCCGGGACCGGCGTGCCGATTTCCG
>JBFWWA010000475.1:0-4454 GCA_050246455.1 Planctomycetaceae bacterium | reverse complement strand
ACGTCAACGTAATGGGCCCGGCGCTCGTCGCAAAGCACGTCGTCCCGGAAATGCGCAAAGTCGGCGGCGGTGCGATTGTGAATCTGGGATCGATCTCGAGCTTTATCGCCCAGCCGAACTTCTGGACGTACAACTCGACGAAGGCGGCGATCGCCAATATGACCCGCTGCATGGCGCTTGATCTTGCTCCCGACAACATCCGCGTCAACGCCGCCTGCCCCGGCACAGTCTGGACGCAGATCGTCGAACGGCTGACGAAAGAAGAGGGACTGACGCGCGAACAAGCAGATGCCGACCCGAAATGGGGAGCAAGCCACATGATCAAACGGATTGCGGAACCCTCGGAAATCGCGGCCGCCATCGCATTTCTTGCCTCGGACGATGCATCCTTTATCACCGCCGAGTGTCTGATGGTCGATGGGGGTTATGTGTCGCAGTAGAAAAGGCGACGGGTGCTCCGGCATCCGCAGTTCTGGTACACTTGCACCTCATGAAACCCCTGAGTGCCGCGATCGTCATTTTTGCGGGTGCGCTTTGTGTCGGCGCCAGCACGTTCGGTCGATCGAACTCCGTGGCATTCGCGGCAATGTTTGGCGCCGTGCTCGCGGCGATTGGCGTCATTGTCTGGCTCGTTGTGCTGAACGAATCCCCCGACGAGAAGCTTGATTCACGAGAAGCGTCCGAAGAGCGCGTTGGAGAAAGTGACTGAATGGATCCGCTGTTGTACACCAAAGAGCTCGTTGCCTTCGAATCGACGAGCAATCTCTCCAACATCGCCGTGAGTGACTGCGTCGAGAAAACGCTCAAGTCGCTTGGATTCGAGACAGAGCGGGTCGAATACGACGATCCGCGCGGCGTCCGCAAGGCGAATATTCTCGGGAAGAAGGGGACCGGCAGCGGCGGCCTCGGCTACTTCGCACACACCGATGTCGTTCCGGCGGATCCGTGGTTCAGCGAAGAGCATGGGCCGTTCGTTCCGACCGTAAAGGGGAACAAGCTCTACGGCCGCGGCAGCTGCGACATGAAGGGGTCGATCGCCTGCATGCTGGCCGCGGCGGGACGGTATCAGCCGGCACAGCTCAAACAGCCGATTTACGTCACCTGCACAGCCGATGAAGAAGTCGGCTACGGCGGCGCGGCGGAGGTCGCAAAGCGGTCGCAGCTATTCCAGGAGATGGTGAAAGGGAAGACACGCGGAATCATCGGCGAGCCGACGATGCTGGAAGTCGTTTACGCCCACAAGGGGACGTATGGCTTCAAGGGTATTTCGCGCGGCAAGGCGGCACATTCGAGCACGCGCGAAGGCCTCAATGCAAACCTCGCGATGATTCCGTTCCTGGTCGAGATGAAGAAACTCTATGAAGAGACCGAGACCGACCCTCGCTGGCAGAACAATGAATTCAATCCGCCGGTTGTGAGCTGGAATATCGGCATCAACGACCACACGAAGGCAATCAACATCACCGCTCCGCAAAGCATCTGCACCGTTTATTACCGGCCCATGCCGGGTCAGAAACCCGACGAGTTGATCGAGCGCGCCCGCGCCGCCGCGAAGAGCGCTGGAATCGACTTCGAAGTGCAGTGGTGCGCTGGCCCGCTCTACACCGATCCGAAGTCTCCGTTCGTGCGCGAGATGCTTGACGTTGCGGGTAAGAACGAAGCCCGTACCGCCGCGTACGGGACTGACGGCACGATGTTCACGGCACTCGAGAATCTTGTCGTCTTCGGGCCGGGAAGCGTCGCTCAGGCGCACACACACGACGAATGGATCGACCTCGCGCAGCTCGAACTTGGCACCGAGATGTTCAGCCGCGCCATCCAGAAGTTCTGCACGTAAATCCGCCGGCCGCGCCCGGCGGAAGTCTTCATGAACAGCGTTCAATCCGAAGTCCGGTGCCGCATACCGGAGTGGAACCGCCGATTGAACTCGGCCGGATCAAACGGATCGGGCCGTTCCTCACGCAGTACCTTCTCGAGCAAGTCCGGCTTGCCGTTGTTCTCTTTGTTCGAGGGAAGCGTTCCGCTCGTCTGCTGAATCAGATTCATTCTGGAATCCGCTTCAGCAATCGTGCCGGGTGGCTGGACATCATCGAGTTTTGGTCGGGAATCGTCGTCGCGCTGCCGCTTGCCGGTTTCGCGCGAGACGGAATTCACCCACGTCTCAAGGGTCTTGAGCTGCTCGGCCGCCAGCACTCCCGAGAAGACCGGCAGATTGTTCTTCCCATGCGGCCCGCTCGGCACTGTCAACAGTCTGCTCTTCGACGCGTTGTCGGAATCGATGTACTTGAGCACTTGCGCCAGGTTCCGATCCGAAACAAGTCGATGCGTATTCTGACCGACGCTCACGCGTTCGAGACGAAAATCATTCTTTTCCTGCGGACCATGACATGAGGTCATCGCGCACCGGTTCATCAGAATCGGCTGCACCTTCGACATGTACGTGACGGCATTATTTCGAGAGAGCCCTCCGAGTGACTTGATCTCGCCCGCTTCGAATCCGTCGGTTGTGCGCCCGACTGTTCGTTCCTGGGTTCGATGGATCGGGTTCTTCGGGTTCCGGAGATCTTCCAGCCGCGTCAGCATCCGCCGCGCATCACCCCTTGCGGGATCAATCGAGAGAGCCGCGCGCAGCTCGTTGGCCGCTTCGTCATAGAACGTGTTTTTCATGCACCAGTCAGCAAGTTGAAGATGTCCGTCGGCGGTCGACGTATCGACGAACTCGGCCATTTTCCGGCAGGCGTCCGCACGGTCGTCTGCAACGAACTTCACCTGTTTCTCGGAGATCGAAATACCGCCGGTCGGCAAGTCGACGACATAGCCCGCCGAGTTCCGGCTGACCTTTCCCTCCACAACCCGGCCGCTCCGCAGCACCACCATCCGAGTCTGCCCGAAGACCGGTTTCAGCGGCTCTTCCGCGACGGCGCAGTAAGCAAGCAGGAGCGCAAACGCAAACGCGCCGAGTGCGAAGAATCGCAATTGAAGAACAGGTGTCACGTGCGGCTCCCTTGCAGGAGTTCGGCGGGCGATGGGAGGAAGAGTGGGAACTGTCGCGCGATGTGGGAAGGGAGCGGCAAGTTATCGGCGGGGCCGTCGACGGGTCAAGACGATTACCGGTAAAGGGCGTTTCCGGCCGTAAGTTGGGCTGACTCGGGCGAATAACGGGATGCGAAGCAGTTCGGCGGCCGGCGGAAACCCGTTGTTTTTTTCACCCGGGAGGCGCACACTTGAGCGGGCGGGCCACCCTCATTGATGCATTTCCCGACAATTCCGTCTCAGGAGTTGGCTTCGTGAGCACTTCGACTGCGGACAGGCTTTCTGCTGCCGCATCTCGGTTCCGTAAATCCCGCACGGTCGTTAGCCCCCAAGCGACGTCGCCGGCTGCGCAGCGTCAGGGCCCCTGGTTCGAAACAGCCGTTTCCTACGCGTCGTCGATCGTTGTCCACCTTCTGATCATTTTGCTCTTCGCGACAATGCTGGTCGCGATGCCGTCGCGACCGGCCGGCGAGCTTGCGATCAACGCCGCGATCAACGACGGGCAGGGAGACGGAAGCGAAGAGCCGCTCGGTTCGGTGCCGTTCGAAGTGCCGCAGGCCGCAGAAGCGGTCGGCGCTCCGAATCTTTCGGATGTCGCAGTCGGCGCCGCCGGTCATGAATCTCGAGCCGGGATCGGTGCCGGGGCGAATCCGGTTTCGCTGGCCGGCACGGCGCTCGGTGCTTTGGGTGGAAAAGGTTCGGGACGGGGTGGTCCGAGCGTCGGCTTTTTTGGGACGAAAGAAGCGGGTGCGAAGTTCGTCTTCGTGGTGGATGGTTCCGGCAGTATGCAGGGGGCGCGCTTCGAGCGCGCACTCGCCGAATTGCGGAAGTCGATCAAGGACCTCAAATCGTGGCAGAAATTCTCGATCATCTTCTTCAACGACATTCCGGTTCCGCTTTATCACCCGAACGGCGAAGCGAAACTGTATGCATCGACTTCGGCGCAGCGTGTGAAGGCGAACAAGTGGATGAAGCAGATTCAGCCCGACGGCGGGACCGAGCCGACCGAAGCGCTCAAACAAGCGCTTGCAATGCAGCCGGATGTCATTTTCTTTCTGACGGACGGCGAGATTCCCGAAGAGACGCGTGCGATCACAATGGAAGCGAATCGTTACAGGACGATCGTCCACACCATCGCCTTCGAATCGCGCGACGGTGAAGAGATGCTGAAAGGGATCGCCAAGGACAATGGCGGCCGTTATCGCTACGTGCCGTGACAGGCGCTCAGGCTTCGGGTTGTCGGGCTTCAGGTCGATGCAGAGTGCTAACGCTGTGCGTCCTGCCGGTGATACAATTTGAGGTCGTTCAATTCCTGGGCGAATTGCCTGAAGTTTGAAGCCTGACCTCCTGAAGCCAGCCCATGCCTGATCCTTCCGATCGATCGATCTCACCATTTTTGGGGCGTGTTGTGGTGCTCGATC
>JBFWWA010000474.1:0-4458 GCA_050246455.1 Planctomycetaceae bacterium | reverse complement strand
CTCTTGACAGTCGTGACTTGCTCGACTCGACCCTCGTCGTCTGGATGGGTGAGTTCGGCCGCACACCGGTGAACAATCCGCAAGTCGGTCGAGACCACTAACCGAAGGCGTGGTCGGTGGTGCTGAGCGGCGGTGGAGTGCGTGGCGGACAGGTCGTCGGCCGCACGAGTGCCGACGGGCTCACGGTGGAAGATCGGCCCGTCGCCGTTCCCGATCTGCTCGCAACGGTCTGCCTGTCGCTCGGCCTCGATCCCAGCAAGCAGAACATGTCGAACGTGGAACGCCCGATTCGCCTCGTCGACCCGTCCGCGAAACCACTGCTCGAGATTGTGACCTGACAACTGGCGAATCTCGGGCGGCATGCCCTCGGCCTTGCGAGGGCATGAATTGACGGCCGCAATCAGATCGAAAGCTCGACGTCCAGAAACTGGTGCGGTGCCGCTTTCCATTGGGCTGCGAGGATGTTGAGCGTTTCCCAGCGGGTGATGTGGCTTTGGGCGCTGAGCTTCGGCTGCTCTTTCGGCAGGTTATCGAGCAGCTTCTTCTGAATCACCATTGCCCGAACCTTTCCGTGTGCGGACAGGACCCGAGCGTTCGCAGGTGAGGCAGACGAGATAGTTCTCGGTCGTAACTGGCAGCCCCATGTCGCGGCGGAGGTGGCCTTCCGAGAATTTTTCCGAAAGCTCATTGAGTACTGAATTCAGATAGTACCAGTACTCGTCCTTTGGCAGCGGCAGAATCGGGTTTTTCTCGGTCGTGTTCCGCGAAGCAACATTGATCGCGTCACTCGCTGCTTTGTTGAGGAAGACCTCCTCGCAGCTCTTCTCGAGAATCGTGCGGATCATCAGCTGACCGTCGCGAATAATGTTCAGCGAGAAATTGACTCGGTGCAGGAACTCCTTCTTCTGCCACTGCGCTTTCGCACGTTGTTTTCCGATCAATAAACCTGCGAACGTGAACGCTGCAGCCGTGACGACCTTGACCCAGTGTTCCTTCGTGGCGGAGAGGATGAGATCAATAATTTCGGACATGGACGGGTAAATGCCTGACGTCTAATGTCTAAACGATTTCTGAGTAAGTCGATTGCAGGATCGGGATGGCTGTGACGATACCGCGTTCCGGCTGCTGTTTCGACTGGTGCTACGCTGAGAACGGCGGGGTTGCGTGCAAGGATCTCGCAATTTGAGATGCTTGCGTACCCGTCTCTAAAACTCGCGATTCGCTTTCTGGACCCGCCAATTTCCTCTGGGAATATTTGGGCTGCCGTGTACTCGCGAGCCGTGCCACTCACAGAATATTCGCGTAATCCGCTTCGATCTGTCGCAGATTGAGACGCGTCAGGAAGTTTGAATAGCACATCCAGGCGGAAAGGGCGTTCAAGTCTGCGAACTGCGGCGGGACGTAGCGCGGCGCAACAACGATGCCCTCTTCGACGAGCTGCGCGAGAGTGCGGATGTCTTCGAGCGTCGTCTTGCCGCAGAAGAGGAGAGAGATCCGGTCGAGCAAGCCTTTCCGCACTGCAAGCTGCACGTAGTTGTAGGTGAGGACGAAGCCCTTGCTGTAGCTGATGTCTTTCGTGAACGGTCCGCCGTCGGGCGTGCTGCCACGGAAGACGCGCACTGCGTTGGAGTAGCTTTCGGACTCGCCGTGATTCTGCTCGCGGAAAAAGTTGAAGACTTCGATAAAATTCGCGCCCGATTCGGCCATATCCACCGCGCGAATTCGATCAGTGACGCGCTTGAGACGCATCGGATGCGATGCGAAGCTGATGATCTCCATCAGAATCGCGAGCCCTTCCTGTGTGACTGTTGACGACGGTGGACCTTTGCTGAGGAATGTGCAGACCGGCTGGCTCATTCCGTTGAGTGTCGTTCCAAGATGAACCCAGCCTTCGTGAATCTCCATGAGGCGCAGATCGCGATCGTTGAAAAGTGCCTCGCCTCGAATTTTGAGATAGTCGGTGCCGGCTGCCGCATCGCTCACAATTCCGTCGCTCAGCTTCACGCGCAGCGGCCGGTCGGGGTCGGGAAAGACGCGATTGAGCCGTTCCTGGAGAATGCCGACTGCTTGTTCGCCTGTGATCGTTTTCGGTTCGGTGCGGCAAAGCTGGCTGTCGTCGATGTTGGCAATGGCTTCCGACATCATCGCGCCGAGATCGGCGAGCGTCGGATCGCCGGCATGAAACGCGTCGCGCGCCGAGCCATAGAGTTCCTGGGAGCGGCGCGTGAACTCCGGGAGCCCGCGCGATTCGAGCATGCCGATCACGGTTCGGTACTCGCGGCACATCCGCCGCATGATCACGCCGACGGGACTGAATTGCCCGAGATGCCGGTGAATGTCGCGCTCAATTTCGTGAAACTCGGCCCGCTTGCTGTTCGGATCGAATGCGAGAGTCCGTGACTCGTAATAACCGCGATCGATGGCGGGAAGCTCGCGACAGTCGTTCAGGAAGAATCGCTCCTGAATCGCGGAATCCCACTTGATGGCGTCGAGAATCCGTATCGGTCGCTGCGCCTCGACAATCCTTTCGGACAGTGCACGAAGCGTCTGCAGATAGGTCTCTCGCGTGCTCGCGGTGTTCAAGTCCCTCCTCCGAGGAAATCGGCGGCGCAGGGGCTTATTAGTCGACTTTCCGCGGCGACGCAAGGTGGATCGCAATCGGCCGGCCGGCAGCCAGTTTGCCGCGGGTCCGCAAGCCCCCAATGAAAAACCGGCGTCAAATGACGCCGGCGGCACTTTTGCGAAAGATCGAATCGGGGCCCAGCCCCTCGAATCTAGCGGCGAATCCAGTAGATTGCGGGGTCATCGACGACCCATTCCGTCGACCAGGATTTCCCGTCGTCCTGGTTCACGACGTTGAAAAACAGAGTGTTGAAGTTCTCAATCCGCGTGCCGTACGGAACGGACGACGCGATGTGGTCGGCAGGCGTCAGCGGATCGACCCCCGGGCTTGCATAGTAGTGAGCCATACCGTCGCCCGTGAACGACATGCCGATCGTCCACCAGCCGGTCTGCTTGATGATCGGGCCGGTGATGTCGTGCCCGTTATTGTCGGCCCGAATGAGGAACATTGCGGAGTCTTCGGTGTTCTGTCCATCGGTCTTGCTGTTGAACTGAACGAAGATTCCCGGCCAGAACGATTCGACCTCTTTTCGGGTCGAACGCATCGAGCGGCCGAAGAATCCGACGCGCCGCGTTGCCGGCTTTTCAAACGTCCCGGTGACGTCGGTCCGGAGCGCGAACGTTGCGCCGGTCCGCTTCTCCCAGTTTTCAAACGGAGGCATAAAGACCCGCACAACAACGCTCGGCGTCCAGGAAACGGGGATGTAGCCTCCGGTGGTCATGCCGGCATCCATGAGCAGGTCGTCCTGCTGGAATTTGTTCGTACGACGGCCGGGAACGCCGGAACGGAGCGTCTGCAGGAACAGCGCTCCTTTGCTGCCGGGGATCCCTCCGGGCGGGGTATCGATGCGGCGGATGACGTCCGGTTCTCCGCGGAGCCGGCTTTCCTGCCATCGGCCGTTGCTCGAGGCACCGGCCGGGTCGCGGACCTGGTCGTCGATGTTACTGCTGCTTTTCGGTCCCTGCGGGACCCATTTCCAGGTCGCGTCTTCGAAGTCGTCCTTCACGGCGACTTCGCCAGTTCCCGGAACGACCGGAGCAGCGACGGCGACCGATGCCGCGCAAACGATTATGAGTACAGGAATTGCGGCGACGAGCGCGCGAAACGAAAAGCGGCGGACGACATCCATGTCTGGTCTCGCGAAGCAGAGTGGAAATTGATCGTGGTGGCGCCGAACTCGGGCGAATCCTTTCGCCGGGGGCGCGCAACTCTGTGTTTTCTCACGTCTATATATCGAGCAGTTCTGTTGTTCACCTTCAGAGGAAGTCGCGGCCGTAACAGATCGGTGCTCGTGTGCCCCGGGTTGAGCGAAGTGAACGCCCGGAACCGACGGACGAGCCAGGCTGATGATGTTGGATGTAACTGTTGTGCCCGTAATTGCTTGCGTGAATTTCATCGATCTCTTTCTCCAACGTCGGAGGAATTGAACCTTCCGGCCGGGTCGAACGGCTTATCATCGGGAACGGGAAGAACGACCAATCGATCGCTTCAGCGGAAAACATGGACAAGCTAACCCAGGAGCTCCAGCGCGCGAGCGAAATGCTGCACGTCCTCAGGGCTCAACGTGGGGAAAGTGAGGCGTTTCGGGCGCTCGTTGATTCCTACGAGCGGCGACTGCTTTACTTCGTCCGCAGGTTTGTCGACGACCCGGACCGGGCGCTCGATGTCCTGCAGGAAATCTGGGTCACTGTATTCCGTCGGATTGGGACACTCAAGGCACCCGAAGCTTTTCGAGTCTGGCTTTACCGGATTGCTCGCGACAAAGCGATCGACCAGTTGCGAGGCCTCTCGCGAGAGGCTGACCAGCTCGGCGGACTGGCGGGTGAGGTTGCGGC
>JBFWWA010000473.1:0-4463 GCA_050246455.1 Planctomycetaceae bacterium | reverse complement strand
CGACCCGCAGCTCCAGAGCTGGCTGGCGGAAGGTCTATCGCACGAAATTCACACAATCGATCATCCCTGTCCGCTCTTGAAGGATGGCGATTTCAAGAAAGCGAAAAAAACGTACGACGACTGCGTCGATCTGCTGCAGAAGGTTCCAGGCAATTCACCTGTCGCATTCCGGATGCCGTGCTGTGATTCGCTGAACACCGTGAGCCCGCGCGCCTTCGCGGAGATTTTCAACCGGACGACGGCGGAGCAGCGTTTCCTGCAGATTGATACTTCGGTCTTCAATGTCATCACCAGCAAGGATCCGGAACTCCCGCGAGAGATTGCGATCGATGAAGAGGGACGCGAACGGTTCCGCAAGTATCTTCCGGCCGACCGCACCTTCGTTAACACGATCGAGAACTATCCGTATCCGTATGTCATCGGCGGGATCTGCTGGGAGTTTCCGTGCGTCACGCCCAGCGACTGGTCGGCTCAGCATTTCCAGAAACCAAACAATCCTTTGACTGTGCGCGACTGGAAAGCGTACCTCGACGCGGTCGTCGTCAAGCAGGGAACGTTCAATCTTGTCTTCCATCCGCACGGCTGGATCACGTCGGAGCAGATCGTTGAGTTCATCGACTATGCGCAATCGAAGTACGGCCAGCGGGTCAAGTTCCTCACGTTCCGCGAAGCGATCGAACGCATCAACAGATCGATGCTTGCCGGCCAGCCGCTGCGCCACGCAGACGGACTCGACAACGGCGTCCGCGTGCTCGATGTGAACAACGATGGCTATCTGGATGTTGTCGTTGCGAACGAGCAGCTTGGCAGGACCCGTCTCTGGGACCCGGAATCGAAACGGTGGAAGGACATCGAGTTTCCCGTCGCAATAGTGCGGCATCGGAAGAACGCTTCGAGCACTCCCGACACGAATCCGCACGGCGAACGGACTTCAGTTAAAGGAGCGTTCGGTATTCTGAGCCGCGATGGCTTCGCGTCGTTCTATCTCTATTCGCAGGCGAATGGAGGCCTGTATCGCTTCGATGGAAGATCGTGGGTGTACGACAGCGTGCTGCTCAAAAGTTTGGAACTCGACGGTCAGTCGATCAACGTGTCGACGTCGCCGGAGACAGGACTTGGCGTCCTGTTCCGGGATATCGATGGCGACGGCTTCTGCGAACTGATCTTCGCCAACCGCGCTCGCGAGGCGGTTCTGCATTTCCACGATAAGGAAAGAGTCTGGAAACAACTTCCTTACGATTCCCTCGTTTCCAGGAAGGGAGTGAAGTTTGCAGGGGTCGAGAAGGGGGCGCTCAAGTTCGTCGACATTGACGAGGACGGTCACGATGACGTGATCATTTCCGACGAGACCTCATATCAGGCGTGGCTTTTTACGTCGCTCGAACACGGATGGAACAACCGGATCCTCTTCGGGAATCGGCCGGAAAAGAACGAGATCCCGCCCATCAGTCGCCAAGGCGCGAACAACGGCGCGTGGTTTCACTCTCGACACATGTTCGTGCAGAACGAAGATACCGCCGGAATGAAGGATCTCGTCGCACGCGTCTCGTTCGACAAGATGCTCGAAGGAGTCGCGCCGCAGGCGAAGGAGCCGGAGCAGTCGCGTTCGCTCATCGAGACGCGGCCGGGCTTTGCTGTCGAACTGATGGCGGCCGAGCCGATGGTGCTCGATCCGGTCGCGTTCGAGTGGGGAGCAGACGGCAGATTGTGGGTCGCCGAAATGGCGGACTATCCGCTCGGCATCGACAACAACGGGAAATCGGGCGGCCGCGTGCGCGTTCTGGAAGATACCGACAACGACGGACGGTACGACAGATCGTCCCTTTTTCTCGACGGGCTCAACTTCCCGAACGGCGTGATGCCGTGGCGGAACGGTGTTCTCGTCTCCGCCGCGCCGGAGATTATTTACGCGGAAGATACCGACGGCGATGGCAAGGCCGACAAGCGCGAAACGCTGCTTCAGGGCTTCGTCGAAGGGAACCAGCAGCATCGCGTGAACGGTTTCAGTTACGGGCTCGACAACTGGATCTACTGCGCCAACGGCGACAGCGACGGTGAGATTCTCTCGACGAAGACAGGAAAGAAGACCAGCATCCGTGGCTACGATTTTCGATTCCGCCCCGATACCGGCGAAATGGAACTCGAAGCGGGAAAGACACAGTTCGGCCGCAACCGCGACGACTGGGGGAACTGGTTTGGATCGAGCAACAGCGATCCGATGTATCACTTCGTCATCGCGGAACAGTATCTGCGACGCAATCCGTCACTTGCAATCTCGAACAATCGGCATGCAATCTCCGAGGGTCCCGGTCCCGCGCCGGTGTTTCCAATCAGCCGCGCGCTGGCGCGCTTCAATGATTTCGACCGGCTGAACCGCTTCACGTCGGCCTGTAGCGCAGTCGTTTATCGGGACGACCTGTTCGGTCCTGAATTCAGAGGGAATGCATTCATCAGCGAGCCGGTGCATAACCTGGTGCATCGTGAAATCGTTTCACCGAACGGACTGACGTTTGCGAGCCGCCGCGCGGCGGATGAAGCGAAATCGGAGTTTCTTGCCTCGCGCGACAACTGGTTTCGCCCGACGATGGTGAAGGTTGGGCCCGACGGCGCGCTTTGGATCGCCGACATGTACCGGCATCTCATCGAGCATCCGCAATACATTCCCAAAGAGCAGTGGGACCAGCTGCCGATGCGCGAAGGGGAGGATCGGGGGCGAATTTATCGCATCTACCCGACGGGAAAGAAGCCCCGCGCCATTCCGCGCTTCGACAAGCTTTCGACGGCAGAACTGGTTGCCGCCCTCGAGAGTCCGAACGGATGGCAGCGCGACACCATCCAGCGGCTGCTTGTGGAACGGAGCGACAAAGCAGCAATTCCGATCCTCTCAAAACTGGTGACGGATTCGCAACAGCCCCTGGCCCGCCTGCACTCGCTTTGCACGCTTGATGGACTCGAAGCGCTCTCCAACGAACTCCTGCAGTTCTCGCTCGCCGATCAGAGCCCCGGAGTGCGACGTCACGCGGTCCGGCTTGTGGAAAACCGCATCGCTGCCGACAACAAGCCGGCCAGGAGCGTGCTCGAGCTGGCGCAAGACGGAGACGCGCAAGTGCGGCTGCAGGTCGCGTTGTCGCTGGGAGCGTGGAGTCACGCCGAGGCGCACGCGGCGCTTGCCCAACTCCTCAAGAAGGACGGGGGCGATGCGTGGTTCGTCAACGGCATTCTGAGTTCGCTCCGCAGCGACAGCATCGTGACGGTGCTGGGGAAGTATCTGGAAGATCGAGAGCAAGTTCTCGCGCAGCCGGAATTGACCGGCCGAATCTTTGCGCTCGCGACGGCGACGGTCGGCGATCAGCCGGAGGAGTTGTCGCAGGTGCTCGATCTCCTGTTCGCAGCGGGTGAGAAAGGCTCGCATCCGGCGTGGCAGTTCGCCGCACTGGCCGAAGCGCTCGATGCCGGTGCGCGCCGCCGCGATCGATTCTGGCGGACTGAGCGCGGACGCTCACTCGATCTCTCGAAGCAGCGTGGGAGAATCGCGGAAATGGCGGCTGTCGCGCGGCCCATTGTCGCCGACGAGAAAGCGAGCGAGCGTGAACGGATCACCGCAATTCGTCTCCTTGCACGCGATGACGACACAATGAGTCCGGATCTCGACCGGCTCGAATCGCTGCTTGCACCGAATCATGCTGTCGCGATCCAGTCGGCGGCGGTGCAGAGGCTTGCCCAGTTGCGCGACGAACGGTCGGTGCAGATTCTGCTGGGAGGGTGGAGGGGTTACAGCCCGGAGCTGCGCGGCCAGGTGCTCGATGCGCTGCTCAGCCGGTTCGGGGGATCCGCCTTGCTGCTCGATGCGCTGGAATCGGGAAAGATTTCGGCCGGAGAGATCAGTGCCGAGCGGCGCGAACGCTTGCTGAAGGCCCGCTTTCGCGCCGTCAGCGAACGTGCGGAGAAGGTTTTTTCCGGCGCGACCTCGCCCGACAGGCAGAAGATCCTCGAACAGTATCGCGCGAGTCTCGCCGTTCCCGGGGACGTTCCGCGCGGCGAGAAATCATTCGCAAAGACGTGCGCAGCCTGCCATCGGATCGGCAATGTGGGGCATGTTGTCGGTCCGGACCTCGCGGCGCTCAAGGATCGTTCGCCGGAGGCGCTCCTGATGGCGATCTTCGACCCGAGCCGCGCGATCGAATCGAAGTTTCTCAATTTCGTCGCGGTGACGAAATCGGGACAGACATTTACCGGAATCCTCGCGAGCGAATCGGGGGGAAGCATCACGCTTCTTGGTCCCGACGGCAAATCGCAGACGCTGCTCAGGCAGGAGATTGAAGAGCTTGCGAGCACCGGCAAATCCGCGATGCCCGAAGGGCTGGAAAAGGATCTCTCCCCAGAGGATGTCGCCGATCTCATCGCGTACCTGCAGCAGATTGACCGGCGGCCGTGATGGCGGCAATTCCGTCAATTCGCGTATC
>JBFWWA010000472.1:0-4467 GCA_050246455.1 Planctomycetaceae bacterium | reverse complement strand
GCGGATTTGGTGGGGCCGTCGTTCCTGGAGGGGAGCGTCTGCCCGGCGGGAACATCCGCTGCTTCCATCATGGAATTGGGGGCGATGATTGCAGCGACAAGCGCAAGACCCGCGAGAAATTCCCTGGACGTTCGCATGATGTTCATCCGATCGGAGAATAGCACGACGAATTGAATGGTTTTGCCGGCCCGCGACTGCATGCGGTCGCGGGCCGGCAGATGGACTCAGCGGACTTCAGACAGTCCGCTATTACTTGGCCGATTTCAACTGTTCTTCAATCTTGCTGAGATTAAACGAGCCCGGCGACTGGCTGGGGGGATATTCCTTCATCGTTTGCAGGAATTTCGCCGCGAGCCCCTGGATGGGAACAATTACAAACGGCCGATCGAGGAACCAGTCGTGGTAGGTGTTCGAGTTGTGCTGCGACTTCTCGAACGGATCACGGCGGAGGTGGAACAAGAGGGGGACACGCAGCTCGGTGAATGGCTCGCGCCAGACGCCGAACGCCTGGCCTCGGTTTTCGAGGAAGACGACCTTCCAGTCGGAATAACGCGCCGCGACGACCTGGCCATCGTCGTTGACGTACCAGAATTCGTTGCGTGGAGATTCCTTGACCTTGCCGCTGAGGTAATCGGTCTGGTTGTAGCCATCGATGTAGTTCTTGTAATCGCGGCCGTTGAGCTCGGCTCCCTGTGCCAACTGCTCCTTGATGTTGGGATTACCGGCGATGGCTGCGAAGGTGGGCAGCCAGTCTTCGTGCGCGACGATCCCATTCAGCACCAGTCCCGCGGGGAAGTGGCCCGGCCAGCGAACGAACGCGGGGACGCGGTACGCCCCTTCCCAGTTGGAATTCTTCTCGCTGCGGAACGGCGTGGTGCCGGCATCGGGCCAGCTGTTGTAATGCGGCCCGTTGTCGGTGGAGTAGAGGACGATCGTGTCGTCGGCGATGCCGAGTTCGTCGAGTTTCTGAAGGATCAGGCCGACGTGCGCGTCGTGCTCGACCATTCCGTCGCTGTATTCATCCTGCCCCGACTTGCCGCGGTTCTCTGCCTTGACGTGCGTACGGAAGTGCATGCGCGTCCCGTTCCACCAGCAGAAGAACGGCTTCCCCGCGCTGTGCTGGCGTTCGATGAAATCGATGGCGGCCGCGGAGGTTTCTTCGTCAACGGTTTCCATCCGCTTCTTGGTGAGCGGGCCGGTGTCTTCGACTGTCTGTCCGCCGTTGCCGTCGGCTTTGCATTTGAGCACTCCGCGCGGGCCGAACCGCTTGCGAAACTCCGGGCTTTTCGGATAGTCGAAGTTCTCCGGTTCTTCCTCGGCATTGAGGTGGTACAGGTTTCCGAAGAATTCGTCGAAGCCGTGCTGTGTCGGGAGATGTTCGTCGCGGTCCCCCTGATGATTCTTGCCGAACTGACCGGTGGCGTAACCGAGACTCTTGAGAACCGTTGCCATTGTGGCGTCGGTCTTCTGCCAGCCTTCTTTCGCGCCGGGGAGTCCGACCTTCGTCATGCCGGTCCGGACCGGAACGTTTCCGCCGATGAAAGCCGCTCGTCCGGCGGTACAGCTCTGCTGCCCGTAATAATCAGTGAAGGAGACCCCCTCTTTGGCGATGCGGTCGATGTTCGGAGTCCGGTAGCCCATCATTCCGCGATTGTTCGTGCTGATGTTCCAGGTGCCGATATCATCCCCCCAGATCACGACGATATTCGGTTTCTTGCCGGAATCTCCTCCGGAAGCAGAGCGGCGCTGATTCAGTACGACGGTTTCCGCTTCCGCGAGCATTTCAGCGCGGTTGATTTTTGCCGAGCAGCAACTTGATGTTCCGGACAGCGTGCTCGAAGCCAGCGGAATGACTCCGTCGAGATGGATTGCCTGTTTCGGTGCGGCCGGTGTTGCGGGCGCGGCCAGGCTCGTGTTCATCGGCTGGGTCCGCGTCGGTGATGCGTTCGCGTGATCCATGTGCGGGAGTGCGCCTGCCGCGGCCCAGTAGCCGATGGATGCTCCAACGACGAGCATAGCCGGCATCTGAAGTCGTCTCGAGTTGATCATGTCATCGCTCCTGCAAAGTTGGTCGAGAGTGCCAGTCGAGAATGAGTTGCAGAATTCCGCCAGAGAGGGTGCTGAACTTCAATCAGTGCGAGGGCCGTTGTTGAAACGCGTTGAACGTTTTTTTGTTCGTCGCGACTTGTCGCTGCAATTCTGCGAAGTCTCTCTTTACTTCTTCGCGTTGTGGCTTGTGATCAGGTTTCGATACGACGGAAGATGGTTCGAGAAGAGTGTCGCGAGCCCTTCGATGTCGTTTCGCCAGTCGCGATGGAGCTCGCAGGCGACTCCGAACCAGCTCATGAGCTGCGCGCCTGCTTCCTGCATCCGCGACCAGGCGGCGTTGCGCGTCGTCATGTTGAACGTTCCCGAAGCATCAGTGACGACGAAGACCTCGTAACCTTCTTCAATTGCCGACAGAGCCGGGAACGCGACGCAGACTTCGGTGACGACGCCGGCGATGATGAGCTGCTTCCGGCCGGTCGCTTTCACCGCTTTCACGAAGTCTTCGTTGTCCCACGCGTTGATGTTTCCGGGGCGCGCGATGTACGGCGCATCGGGAAAAAGCTCCTTCAGCTCCGGCATCAGCGGACCGTTCGGCCCGCTCTCAAAGCTCGTCGTCAGGATCGTGGGAAGCTTGAAGTATTTCGCGAGGTCCGCAAGTGCGAGGATGCTGTTGCGGAAATCATCGGGAGAGAAATCCCCCACGATGTTGCAGAGTCCCGACTGATGATCGACGAGCAATACCGCAGCGTCGTTCTTGTCGAGACGGCGGTATTGAAATTTTCCAGCCATCGCAGCGTCCTTGTCAGAAGCCTGGGAAGATTCTCAACATTTCATTCAGCGAGTCAGCATTTCCGGCGTGACGACGCAGCGGAAGCCGACGTGCGACATGCCGGTATCGGGGCTGCATCCGTGCCGGGCGCTCGGACGGTAACGCGAGCAATACGAATCGGAACAAAGATACGAGCCGCCGCGCTGTGCGCGTTGCGGCTCATAGGGATTGAGCGGATTGAACGACCGGTCGGGTCCGCGCGGATTGTCGACGACCGAGTTCGGGTCGATGCGCGTGTAGAGCGTGGCATCGTACCAGTCGGCGCACCATTCCCAGACGTTGCCGGACATATCGAACAGCCCGTACCCGTTCGGCGCGAACGATTTCACGGGTGCCGTCCGCTCATATTTGTCGCTTTGATTGTTCCGGTAAGGGAACTCTCCCTGCCAGATGTTCGCCTGCGGACTGGCTTCCGAGAACGGGGCGTCACCCCACGAGAAGGGTTTTGCATCGAGGCCGCCGCGCGCCGCGAATTCCCACTCCGCTTCCGTCGGGAGACGTTTCTTCGCCCAGCGCGCGTAAGCCACCGCGTCGTCCCACGAAACCTGCACAACGGGATGGTCATCGCGCCCTTCCAGCGTGCTCTCCGGTCCCTCGGGATGCTTCCAGCTGGCGCCCGGCGTCCACTTCCACCAGCCGCTGACGTCGTCGAGCGGGACCGGCTGTTTCGTCGGCGTGAATACGAGCGAACCGGGTTTCAGATTCTCGTCCGGTGGTTTCGGCGTGCCGGGGGGAAGCTGCTTCCGGAGTTCATCCCAGCTGATCGGTCGCTCTGCCGTTGTGACGTATTTTGTTGCATCGATGAACTTCCGGAACTCGGCGTTCGTCACCTCGTGTTCATCGATCCAGAAACTTCGGACACGCGCGCGATGCGGCGGCATCTCTTCGGGACGGGCGAGAGAATCGTCCCCACCCATTCGGAACTCTCCACCCGGAATCCAGACCATGCCGGCGGGAGCAGCGAGTCCTTCAGGGGGCCGATCCTGTTCCAGAGCGGCAGGATTCCGGCGCTCAGGTTCCACCCGGGGGGCTTGGCTGTCAGACCTGCCGCGGAATAGTGATCCGACGGCAAAAGCGGCGATCGCCGCAACCAGAAAAGCAGCGACGTGCTTTTTCAATCGAGATTCCCCAGCGGCCCGGACGGGTGACTATCTATAAAGAGATGTGTCGAGCGATGACCTGCGCACCCGTAACTCTGCCGCGCCGCCACTGCGAATGCAAACGAAAACGGCAGCGATTCGGACTTTTGGCGGTCTTCACGAATTGCGAACAATTACTGAATGATCCACGTTCGTTGATGTCTCGCGAGAGGGCGGGCAAACGTGGTACAAAGTTTCCGGCTTGCGGGTTGGCGGCGGTCATCCTGTTGCGATAATGCATCGACTTCTCGGAAAGAATGCGCTCGGGCGCTGAACATTAAGGTGTCTCGAAAATGCGGCGGCAGAGGCTTCCCTGGCGGCAGGAGCTGGAAATCATCGACCGGACGATGAAGGCGATTTCCGGCGTGACCGATCCGGAAAAGCTCGTTGAACTGTACTGGGACGGCATCGGTGAACTGATTGCAATCGAGAACTACGTTGCCGTCTCCC
>JBFWWA010000471.1:0-4473 GCA_050246455.1 Planctomycetaceae bacterium | reverse complement strand
TACTGGAATTGTCGCGACGCCCGACAACTTCGGACTTTCCGGTTCCGAACCATCGCATCCGGAATTGCTCGAACGCCTCGCCGAAGACTTCGTGAAGAGCGGGTGGAGCGTGAAGCGACTCCACCGCACAATTCTGCAGTCGGCGACGTATCGGCAGGCGAGTGCGCTGCGCGACGATGCTTACGAGATTGATCACGAGAACCGGTTGCTCTGGCGATTCCCGACGCAGCGGCTGAGTTCCGAGGCGATTCGCGACGCGATGCTGACTCTTTCCGGGGAACTCGACAGCCGTCTGTACGGCGCATACGTTCCGACCACTCGGCAGGACGACGGCAGCGTAACGATCGGCGAGGATGTGCCGGGAGCGCGCCGGCGCGGGCTGTACTTGCAGCAGCGCCGCACGCAGGTCAACACGATGCTCGCGCTCTTCGATACGCCGGTGATCGTCACGAACTGCGCGGTCCGCAGCACCTCGACCATTCCGCTGCAATCGCTTGCGATGCTCAATTCGGAGTTTGTCCGGACGCGCGCCAAGGTCTTTGCGGAACGACTGATGAGTGATGCGAGTGATCCGCGCACTCGGATTGAACGCGCTTTCCGTCTTGCGACAGGGCATGCCGCGAGCGACATCGAACTTTCGGCCGCGGAACGGTTTCTGAACGATCAGAAAGAACTTTACGCGACGGCCATTGCGGCTTCCGCGCCTCAGGGCGACAAGAAGGCATCACAGCAAAGTCTCGGAACGGATGCGACATTAACCGGCGAACTGCGCGCCTGGCAGGACTTCTGCCAGATGCTCTTCGCCGCGAACGCGTTTTTATACGTCGACTGAACTGCAGGGTGGGCTCCGTTCACCCTACGAGGGAACTCATGCTCGACTTTCAACTCAATCGCCGGGCGTTTCTCGCACAGTATGCCGGTGCGCTGGGACCGCTCGCGCTGGCTCAGCTGCTCGGCTCGGAATCGACTGCGCGTGCGGCGTCGATTTCTCCCTCATCGGCGGACCCGCTTGCGCTGCGCCCGTCGCACATCGAGCCGCGCGCGAAATCCGTCATCTGCCTGTTCCAGCACGGTGGTCCGAGCCAGATGGATCTGTTCGATCCGAAGCCCGACCTCACGCGGATGCACGGCAAGCCGTATCCGGGCAAGGTTGAAGCCCATTTTCACACTCAGGTGCAGAACCTGCTCGGCTCCCCCTTCCGCTTCCAGAAGGCGGGAGAGTGCGGGATGGAACTGTGCGAACTCCTGCCGCACACATCGCGAATTGCTGACGATATCACGCTCATTCGCTCGATGTCGACATACTCGGTCGATCATGAAGCGGCTCTTCGGCTGATTCACAGCGGCAGCACATTCGCCGGCCGGCCCGCATGGGGTTCGTGGGTTGTTTACGGTCTGGGAGCAATGCGCCGCGAACTGCCGAGCTATGTCGTCCTTGCCGATCCGGGCGGTCTCCCCGTCGATGGGACGAAGAACTGGTCGTCCGGGTTTCTTCCGGCGATCTACCAGGGGACTCCGTTCCGGTCCACCGGCTCGCCGGTTCTGAATCTTGATACGCCGGCCGATGTCTCTCCTGAGGCACGCCGCCGCCAGCTGTCGTTTCTCGACGAGCTCAACGTCACGCACCTGAAGAAACATCCGGAGAATTCCGAACTGCAGGCGCGCATCGCCAATTACGAACTGGCGGCGCGTATGCAGACCGCCGTTCCCGCCGCGCTCGATATCTCTTCAGAGACGAAAGCGACGCAGGAGATGTACGGGTTGAACAATCCCGCGACGGCCGAGTACGGCAAACGCTGCCTGATGGCGCGACGGCTGGTCGAGCAGGGGGTCCGCTTCGTTCAGGTCTTCCTCTCGGGACAACCGTGGGACACGCACTCGAAGAATGCGGAGAGCCTGCGCGGCTTGTGCGAGAAGACCGACCAGCCGAGTGCGGCGCTCGTCGCCGACCTCAAGCAGCGCGGCCTGCTCGATTCGACGATCGTCATGTGGACCGGCGAGTTCGGGCGTCTTCCCGTCTCGCAGGGGGCCGATGGCCGGGATCATAATCGCCACGCGTTCTCGACCTGGCTCGCCGGGGGGGGATTCAAAAGCGGGTATGTGCACGGAGCGACGGACGAGTTCGGTTACAAGTCGGTCACCGACGTCGTCAACATTCACGAACTGCATGCCACCTTGTTGCAGGCGCTCGGTCTAGACCACGAGCAGCTGACCTTCCCGCACGAAGGGCGCGACGACACTCTGACGGATGTCGTCGTCACCAATGCGAAGCCGGTCGCTGCGCTGCTGGCTTGAGGAGTCGAGCGGGGGAATTCAAGCGGTCTTTGACGGTCGCACGCACTTGCCTTTCGGCCGACCGACGGTGCGTTGCCGGAGCGGCATGACTTTAGTTCGTAAATTTGCGACACTGAAGCGCCAGCAACGGATACAGCTCTTCCGATCAAACCGCCAGCGCACTTGAATGAATCCAATTACCTTCGCACTTCGCCGGCCGATCACCGTCATGGTGCTCGTCTTCGCAGTCGTCCTGGCGGGGTTGACCGCCATCCGGCCGAAAGCATTCGACGAAGCGTTGCGCGTTTACGGCATCGATCTTCCGCTCAAGCGAATGCCGGTCGACATCTTTCCGAGCCTCAACCTGCCGGTGATCTACGTCTGCCAGCCCTACGGCGGCATGGATCCGGCCCAGATGGAAGGGCTCCTCACCAACTACTACGAGTATCACTTCCTCTACATCAGCGGGATTCATCACGTCGAAAGCCGCAATATCCAGGGTTCGGCGCTGATGAAGCTCTACTTCCATCCCGGCACCAACATGGCGCAGGCGATGGCGGAGACCATCAATTACGTCAATCGCTCGCGCGCGTTCATGCCGCCGGGAACGGTCTCCCCGTTCGTGATGCGATTCGATACCGGCAGCGTGCCGGTCGGCTATCTCGTGTTGTCGAGCGGGACGAAGACGATCGCAGAAATTCAGGATCAGGCATTATTCAAAGTGCGGCCGATGTTCTCGGCGCTGCCGGGAGTTTCGGCGCCGCCTCCTTTCGGTGGAAGCGCCCGCAGCATCGTGATCCGGACGAACCCGCAGCGGCTGCAGGCATACCGGCTCTCTCCTGACGATGTCGTTACTGCGCTCACTCAGGGAAATACGATCAGCCCTTCCGGCAATCTCAAGCTCGGCGAGCGCTACCCGATCGTCCCGATGAACGCGATGGTCCGTGAGATTCGCGAGCTCGGAAACATCCCCGTTGCAACAGCCGACGGTTCGAACGTGTACATCCGCGATCTCGGCACGATCGAAGATGCCACCGACATCACGACCGGCTACGCGCTCGTCAACGGCCGACGGGCCGTTTACATCCTGGCGACGAAACGGGCCGATGCCTCGACAATGAGCGTTATCGACGAGATCAAACGGTCGCTCCCGGCAATGCAGAAGGAGCTTCCCGACGACATCCGGGTCTCTTTCGAGTTCGATCAGTCGCCCTATGTGACCCGCGCGATTCAGAGCTTGACGACGGAAGGTCTGCTCGGCGCCATTCTCACCGGGCTGATGGTGCTATTGTTTCTACGCGACTGGCGAAGTGCGCTCGTCGTCGTCCTGAATATTCCACTCGCGATCCTGGCATCTGTTCTCGGGTTGTGGCTCACCGGGCAGACCATCAATCTGATGACGCTCGGCGGGCTGGCGCTGGCGGTCGGCATTCTCGTCGACGAAGCGACCGTCGAAATCGAAAACATTCACACGCAATTTGCAAAAACCGATTCAATTGCCTGGGCGGTCCGGAATGGAAACGCACAGACCGCTGTGCCGCGCCTGCTGGCGATGCTCTGCATTCTGGCGGTGTTTGTTCCCTCGTTCTTCATGCAGGGAGCGCCGCGCGAGATGTTCGCGCCGCTGTCGCTGGCAGTTGGCTTCGCGATGATCGCTTCCTACCTCCTTTCGAGCACATTCGTGCCGGTACTGTGCGTCTGGTTGTTGCGGCATCGGCATGTGAGCGAGGTGCAGCGAACAGCAGCGCCGGAGAAGCGTTCAAGGTTGGGAAGTCTCCGTGCGTCTCTTTCGGATCCTCGTGCCGCGTACGAAAGCCTCTTGAGATTCGTCGTCGGAACACGGTGGATCGCAGCGACGGTGTATCTTGTCGGATGCGGCGCCGTCATCTGGTTCGCAGCGGGACGGCTGGGAACGGAGATCTTCCCGACCTTCGACGCGGGCGAATTCCGCCTGCGCTTGCGCGCCCCCGACGGCACGCATATCGACAAGACCGAACAGATCGCACTCGAGACGCTTGACGTCGTGAAGCGGGAGGTTGGAGCGGAAAATATTGAATTGACGCTCGGTTATGTGGGGACCATTCCGGCCGCGTTTCCGATCAACGGCGTCTATCAGTTCTCTCGCGGTCCGGAAGAGGCGATTCTTCGCATCGCACTCAAGCAGGGAGCGGGGATCAGCACGGAACAGATGAAAGAAGT